>NZ_BAAHWV010000030.1:0-39373 GCF_054601255.1 Viscerimonas tarda
TAGGTTAGTTGGATAATTGGTTTTGCTCATCCTTTATAATTATTTGGTTGATAATCATAAAGATACAAAATAATATCCAATTAATCAACTGAAAATCAAATAATTATAATAAATTTAAACAGTTTCTTATATTAAATGGTTAAAAACTACTGTTTATTGCTCTGCAAAGCTAAATATGGGGGGGGGTAATTTCCAAATATATTTAGTTAAATGTTTAATCACATAATGTTAAATATATGAAATTTTAATTGCTTACCGTTCCTTCTATACTGTTTATTTTATTATCTTTGAAAAATCATTAATTATTCAGCCATGAAAAAATATTATCTGATAGTCTTTGTCCTGTTCTTAATCTCTGCCTGTTCAGAAACCTCCCGCTTAAATGTAGCGCTGGAATTGGCCGGTGATAATCGGAATGAACTGGAAAAAGTTTTAGATCATTACAGTAAAAGTCCGGAAGATTCTCTTAAATTAAGGGCTGCCATATTTTTAATAGAAAACATGCCCTATCATTATTCTTATGATGGGGAAGATGCTGTAAAATATTATAACAAAATAGATTCCATATCGCATTTAGAAAAAAATAAGTTAAATCCGTTTCCCCAGATAGATGCTTTAAACGGGTGTAAATTTCTAAAAAGTGTTACTAATGTATCCATTAAAGCGGATATAAAAACAATCACAGCAACCTACCTGATTTCACATATCGACAAAGCTTTTGAAACAAGGGAATACCCTTGGAATAAAGACGTTTTATTTTCGGATTTTTGTGAATATGTTCTTCCATACCGTATATTAAATGAACCGTTGGAAGATTGGATTCCGGCTTATAAAAGTTATTTATCTGTGGCAATCGATTCGTTAAAAAGGATGAATGACACAACTGCTACCATCGTGAAGGGGCAATATTTGCTTGATTACATGAAAGACTCAACATTTATACAGCCGGGAAAGCAGGAATTTCAATTTATGCTGGATTTATACCCTACTACCTTCCTCAATCTGAATGTTGCTACATGTAAGGAACTTACAGCTAAGGGTACCTATGCGATGAAAACCTTAGGTATTCCTATTGCATGGGATTATACCCCACACTGGGGGAACCGGAGTAAAGGCCATGACTGGAATTTGTTAATAAACGATAAAGATACGGTGTTGAATACTTTTCAGATTGATGACAGGGTTGCTTTTGGCAGTCATCTGAGGCTAAGAAAAACAAACGACAGATTCGCTAAAATATACAGGAAGACCTACAGTATTCAAGATGATGCGCTGATTATGCAGGATATGGACGAGGAAATTCCACCCTCCTTCAAGAATCCACACATTAAGGATGTAACCTCCCTCTACCTCGAAACGGTTGACATCAATATTGAATTGACGGCCTCTCCTCCATCACCGAAAAAGATAGCGTATATTATGGTTTTTGATAACAGGGAATGGGTTCCGGTGCATTGGGGAAAAATAGCGGACAACAAAGCCCGTTTCCGTGAAATGGGTAAGGCCTGTGCTTATATGGTCATGTACTACCACAAAGGCGCTTTTATTCCGGCATCCAATGCCTTTATTGTGGATGAGACGGGAGAAGTAAAGCCATTGCTGCCAAATACCAGTTCTGTTACCTCTGCTACGTTGAAAAGAAAATATCCTCTTACCGAAAAACGGAGAGCAGATACGGCAAAGAGGCTACTCGGCGGGATATTTCAGGGAGCGAACAGACCGGATTTCAGCGATTCGATTCTGCTTCACAAAATAGAGATAAACTGCGAAATGTTACCTCATTACGTGAAATTGGATAAACCTGTAAGTTGCAAGTACTTCAGGTATATTTCAGCGCCAAAAGGCTATATCAGTATGGCCGAGATAGGTGTTTATGACGGGAATGGTGAGAAGCTGCATGGAACAGTTACCGGCACCGAAGGCAGTTTGAATAACCGGAGGGGATGCGACAGGAATGCTGCCTTTGATGGGGATGTATTAACGTTTTTCGATGCGCCCAAGCATACAGGTTGTTGGGTGGGGCTGGCCTTTGAAAAAAAGGAGCAGCTGGCCGAAATTATGTTCTTGCCATGGAATGATGATAACTTCATTCAGGAAAATGAAAATTACGAATTATTGTTTTGGGATATGCAATGGCGTTCTTTGGGCAGAAAAACCGGAGACAAAACTCATCAACTTGTATATGACAATGTCCCCGAAAACACCTTATTGCTTTTACGCAACCATACAAAAGGCAAGGAAGAGCGCATTTTTACTTATGAAGACGGAGAACAGGTGTGGTGGTAACGGGAAAAGGAGTTAAAACAACTTTTTCTGAAAAATATCACACGAAATTGTTGCAAATCCAAACTATTTTTTGTTACTTTTGGAGAAATATAATACTTGGCTAATAACAACCCTGAAAAATAAGTCCCATGAAGATTAGATATCTGCTTCTATTACTGGCATGTACGCTGATTATATCATGCAAAACCGATCCGAAGAAAACGGAGGCGGAAGAGTTATTGAACAAGTGGATGGGTAAAACAATCCTGTTTCCTGAAAATGCTACATGCTTTTCAGTCGGCGGGGACAGTATTTGTCCCGAGTTCAATTCAAGACCCTTTAAAGTATTGCTGTATGTGGATTCTACCGGGTGCACACCCTGCAAGTCGAAATTATTTGACTGGAACAGGCTGATAGCAGAAACCGACTCGATAATGCCGGATAAAGTCAATTTCCTGTTCTTTTTTCAATCTAAAAATGCCGACAGGGAGTTTTACTATTTGCTGATGCGTGATGATTTTTATTATCCGGTATATATTGATAAAACAAACCGGATTGACCGGCTGAATCGTTTCCCCACAGATGAAAGATACCAGTGCTTTTTGCTGGACAAGGACAACAAGGTACTGTCAATAGGAAATCCTACATTAAATCATAAGGTATGGGATTTGTATAAGAAGAAGATAATGGGCGGAAATAAACTAACTGAGTGAATAACACAAGGAAAAAAAGGGCGGAATATTGTCCAACTCAGCAAAAGATAAGACAATGCACCCCGCCCCAATTTCCACCCTAAAAAAGAAAGGAGGAAACCGACAGCAAAGGTATAAATAAATGATGAAATCTACGCGATTTCGAGACTGTTGAAATGATAGAATCAGTCCAATATCAGAGTATTAAAATTTAAATTTAAAACAAAATGAAAAATAAGAAGAAAATAACAGGTAGCTTGGCTATCTTGGTTGTGGCAATTGTTGCTACGCTGAATTTTAATCTGGGTGTGCAAAATAAAGGGACAAGCGACATTTTATTGGCGAATTTGGAAGCGCTGGCACAGGATGAATTTCCAGGGGATCCTTATGGGGACGCGGAGTCGTTATTTAAATATAGAGAAAGATGTGAATATAGTTATTATAAATCTGAGATTCTTTGTTTTAGTAATTACGATACGGTAGAATCAGCCCCTGCAACGACTGTAGAATGTAGTGGAATGGGAAATCTTGATTGTTTTCCAGATACATATTATGGAAATTCGTCAACATCATCGATTGATTGTACTCATAATTAAAAATAATTTAATTTGTAAAAAAAATGAGAGGAAAATACATTTTCGGTGGCATTATTGCCCTGACAGTTGCCATAGTTGCATCATTTAATATAAGTTTGAGTACACAACAAAAAGGTATAAATGATATTTTGCTAGCGAACCTGGATGCATTAGCACAAGGTGAATTTCCGGGTTTTAATAAACATGAAGTAAAAGTGGTATGTACTTATAACGACATATTGTATATTGAATGCTATGGTTATTTTTTTGATGTAGTATATACAATTCCTATAACGGAAATAAACTGCTACGGTATAGGCCAAGTTGACTGTTTTACAGATATACAGTGTGGAGATCAGCAGCAATCCACAGAGGATTGTTCTCATAAATGAATATTTGAATCAAATATGAGAAGTTGATTATTAACAACTTCTCATATTTTAACTATCTAAACAAACAGCATATGAAAAATATAATATACTTGTTGGTAATAATTACTAGTGTAATTTTCAGTCAGTGTGAAAATGTGAAAGTAGGTGAGAACTACGGAATAATTGATGATTCCGAAATAGTCGTTCTCAATGAGTTTAATAAACATACATTAGCGGATACCCTTTGTTTTAGAACTTGTAATGTAATCCCGTTGGAAACAAATGAAAAGTCATTACTGAGAGATATTACAAGGATTTGTATGGACGGTGATACAATTTTTATTTTCGACAAGTCGTTAAAAAAAGTAGTAGTATTCGAATCATCGGGCAAATACCTGACACAGATACATCGTGTAGGGCAAGGGCCGAAAGAATATATTCAAGTTATTGATTTTTGTGTAGATAAAGAGAACAAACAAATCATACTTCTATGTGATCGGCCCTATAAAGCAATGTTTTTCAGCTACAATGGAGATTTTATCAAAGAAACAAAAACAGATAAATTTTATTACCAGATAATGGCAGACAGAGATCACATTTATTGCGAAAGTTCACCTCTTGAATCTAACGGGAATTTGGTTTTAATGGATAAAAATTTTCAGACAGATAAAAATTTGTTAGAAGCCATCCACACTAAGCAGGACAATGTTTTTTTCTCCAAAGGAAATACGTTGACCAAAACTACAGGTATTTACTATACCCGCCAATTCGACAACAACATATACGAGATACGAGATGGAGAAGTCTATAAAAAATACACCATTGATTTTAAAGACCATTCATTACCGGAAGGATTATTGAACAGAGATCTTTCGAGTGATGAATTTAGAGACGAATGCTATAATCATAAGTATGTATGTTCCATAACAAGTATAGTCAATAGTAAGAATTATATCATGTTTAATACAAATATAGGCGTCTTTCTGTTGGATAAAAAATTGAAAACGATCAATGGATATGCGGCTCTGTCTAATTCTAAATATCAAGCATCTTCTAATTCTTTTTATTCAGTAGGAAATAGTGAGGATAAAGTCATTAGCGTTTATCAATCGGATAAAATAAAACATATCGAAAATATTTACAAGAAAACAAATAACGAAAAAACAAAAAATCAGGCATTTCTTGAATTAGCATCGAAGATAAAAGAGGATGATAATCCGATCTTGTTTATTTACGATTTCAAATAAATACGATGATTTCTAATTTAAAAACTTAACAACTATGAAACAGCTAACTTTCATCCTCACTCTGCTATTTTGCAGCCTGCCTGCATCAGCCCAGCAAGATTCGGCTCGCCAAAAGCTGTACTCTTTTGTAGAAAATATCAATGCCTTCACCGATTACTACCCGCAGGAAAAGGTTTACCTGCACTTCGATAACAGCAGCTACTTTATGGGCGAAAACATCTGGTTTAAATGCTACGTGAATGTGGCCGATGCAAACATAGCCACCGATGTCAGCCGCACATTGTATGTCGAACTGCTTGACCCCGAGGGAAATGTAGCCGACAGCCGCAAGCTGCTGGTGGAAAACGGACAGTGCCATGGCGAATTTCTCCTGGCCGGAAACAAGTTACATGCAGGCTTTTATCAGGTGCGGGCTTACACGCGCTACATGCTGAACTTTGATGAAGAATGTGTATTTTCAAGGGTGTTCCCCGTTTACGACCAGCCCGAAAAGGAAGGCGATTACAGCAAAAAGAAAATGACCGCACTACGGCTTTCCGTTCCCAATAGACGAGTTAACAGGGATAAATCAAATAAAATAAATGTTAATTTCTTCCCCGAGGGCGGCAATCTGGTAAGGGGCATTGAATCGAAGGTCGCCTTTAAGGCAACAGACGAAAACGGGATGAGTGTTGAGGTGAAAGGAAAGGTTTACAATTCTAAGAAAGAGCTTGTTGCCGATTTTCAAAGTACGCATCAGGGGATGGGCTATTTTTACCTGACCCCCACAGAAGATAATTATACTGCCGAAATAGAATACAATAACAAAAAACACAGCGAAAAACTGCCCAAAAGCAATCCGGCAGGCTATGTAATGCAGGTGGACAACAGCAACAGCGAGGTATTGCAAGTCGCCGTGTACAGGAACAACAATACATTTCCCGAAACGATTGGCATAACCGCCTCGTGCCGGGGACGGGTAAACGCCTTTGCCGAGTTAAACATGGCAACTGCCAACCGGGCTATCGCCAAATTCCCTTTAAAAGAATTGGAAACAGGCGTTAACCAGCTGACAATCTACGACAGGGAGGGGCGTGTTTTATCGGAACGGCTGGTTTTTATCAACCGCAACGACAAACAGTTAACCATTACCAAAAAGCAAAACAAAAGAATCTATTCCCCTTTGGAAAAGGTGGATATGGATTTTGAACTGACCGGCCCCGACAACCAGCCCGTAGAAACAGGCTTCTCGCTATCAATAAAGGATGCAGGCACAATTACGGCAACATCTTATGCCGATAATATACTGACCAACATGCTGTTATCCTCCGACCTGAAAGGCTATATCGAAAACCCTGCCTACTACTTTGAAAAGGACGATGAACAGCGGAAATCCGGCCTGGATTTGCTGGTATTAACACAGGGCTGGAGGCGCTACGTGTGGGAAAGAATGGCCGGACTGGACGATTTTCAGTTGAACCAGCCGGCAGAAAAAGGCATTTTGATAGACGGCTTTGTGAAGTCGTTTACCCGTAACAAGAAGAAAAAGGGCGTGGATATAGCCATTATCCTTCAAAACGACAGCCTGGGCATCCTGCACGAAGCTACCCTGACAGATGAAAATGGACAGTTCAGCGTTTATACACGGGATATTAAGGGCGACTGGGACATAGTTTTGCAGACCAAGGAAAAGAACAAAAAGAAAGACTATCAAACCGTTCTCAACCGCCTGTTTGGCCCCGTTCCGCTGTTGTACAAAGGCTATGAGACAAGGTTGAGGGAAAGGAACAGGGAAAAACAGTCCGTCTTGGCCGCCGCTGGCGAAAAGTTTGCAGCAGACAGCATAGCCATTGACTCAATCCTGCTGCAAATGAGTGAACGCGATCACCTGCTGCAAAGCGTAACCGTAACCGCCAAAACACCGGATATACCTGCGCCAAAAGTGGATATTTCCTACGATGTTACAAAAGAGGTGGATAAAATAATGGACAAGGGAGATTATGTAGGGAGTAGCCTGCTCGAATTTTTGATTAAGACCAACAAAAACTTTGCGGTTTACAACGAATCCGGTATTGATTACTACTATTATATCAATCAACCTGCCCAGTTCACGTATGCTAGCGATACCATGCCCATTTCATACGGCGAGTTGAGAAATATCTCGCTATATGAAGTGGAAAAGATTGAATTTGCCGACCAAAGATCAGGAGGCAATTCTTGGGAGATTCAAAGGCTACATAACAGGAAACATGAAATGCTATATAATACATCCTCTTTACCTCGACGACAAGGAGGAGGTGGAAGTTCTGGTCCTCGTGCACCTGATGACGACCTTAAAAGGACACAAGAATTAAACGAGATTGAGAAAAAGCTGCAAATATTACGGGATGGCTATGTGCGCATTATGATAAAGAAATACCCCGATGGACGTTTCCGTGCCGAGCGAAAAGGCATCCGCCACAGCCTGCTACAGGGCTATTCCTACAGCAAAGAGTTTTTCAGTCCCAAATACGAATACACCATTATGCCAAATGAAGATGATTTCCGCCGCACCCTGTATTGGAACCCCGATGTAAAGGCAAATAAAGACGGCAAAGCCAGCGTTAGCTTCTACAATAACAGTAGTAGCCGCCAACTGGCCATTGATGCCGAGACGATTACAAGCTCGGGCTTGTTTGGGGTTTATGAGGAGTGAGATGAACCATACAGTAAAAAATACAATTCAATGGCTCTCTATTTTTGTGGGAGCCATTACTTTAGCTATTGCATTGCGTGTCTTTGTATTAGCCATATTTTCCATACCATCGGATTCCATGGCGCCAGCTATTATTCCGGGCGATCATATTTTAATCAACAAGCTGACGCCCGGCCCCCGTATTCTGAAAAATCTCGACCTCCTGGAAAAAACAGGACACTTGGATATTTGGCGACCAAGCGTATTCTCCATTGAACGAAATGATGTGCTGGTTTTTAACTTTCCATGGAACAGAACTATCGAAAATCTGAATGTCTATTATGTAAAGCGCTGTGTAGCGATTCCCGGGGATACGTTTTATATCGAAAATGGCATTTATAAAGTGAAAAATTTAATTGGCGCTTTAGGCAACTACAAAGATCAGGAAAAGTTATCCCTGATGGAGGATAGCGAATTTACGCCCGTAATCTACAAGTGTTTTCCACATGATTCGATATACAGCTGGAACATTAAGAACTTTGGGCCAATTTATATTCCTGAAAAAGAGGAAACTATAAAATTGGATACACTAAATGTCAGACTTTACAGGAATATTATTGAATACGAAACAAATAAACGAATAAAAATAAAGGATGGTTCGGTTTTCTTAAAAGATAGTATCATAGAGGTGTTTAAGTTTCCACAGAACTATTACTTCATGGCAGGCGATTACATTTTTAATTCCAAAGATTCCCGCTACTGGGGCTTGTTACCCGAAGACCATATTGTAGGAAAAGCCTTTGTTATCTATAAATCCAAAGACCTTCAAACAGATACATACAGGTGGAACAGGTTCTTTAAATCGGTCGAATGAAACTTTTGTTTATGTTTAAACTGCAAATATAAGAAAACAATCGGTTGGACGGATTGGCGAGGTCGGTAGTCCCGCCAATTTTTATCCGTTTGTGTGCAATTGATAATTTTATGCTAACTTTGCCCTTTGTAAAAACACCTGGAAAATATGACCGGTTTATTGAAGATAGAAGAGGATATAGTACGGATGCTGAAAACAGTGTATGATCCCGAAATTCCTGTGAATATATACGATTTGGGACTTATCTACAATGTGGATGTGAGTGATAATGCGGATGTTACCGTTACGATGACCTTGACGGCGCCCAATTGCCCTGCGGCTGATTTTATTGTGGACGATGTCCGCTTTAAACTCGAATCGATACAGGGGATAAGGAATGTGGTGGTGAATCTCACATTCGAGCCCGAATGGAACAAGGATATGATGAGCGACGAAGCGAAGCTGGATTTGGGCTTTTTATAATATGGCGAACAAAAAAATATATTTCCTGGCCGATGCGCATCTGGGCTCTGCTTCGCATTCAAAGAAAGCTGAAGATAACGGGCTTGAGGTCTTGACTTTGCCCTCAAGCAGGAAAAACAACGGCAATTACAATCCCGAACACGAAATAGAGCGGAAGCTTTGCCGGTGGTTCGATAGCGTGAAGACCGATGCGGAAGCCATTTACCTGCTTGGCGATATTTTCGACTACTGGTTCGAGTATAAATACGTGGTTCCTCGTGGTTTTACGCGCGTATTGGGCAAGATTGCGGAGCTGACGGATGCCGGTGTCGAAATCCATTTTTTTATCGGAAACCACGATATATGGCTCAGCGATTACCTCGAGAAGGAATGTGGAGTGATTGTTCACACCCAGCCTTTGGTGCGGTCGCTTGGCCGACAGCAGTTTTTTATGGCGCATGGCGATGGTCTGGGAGACGATTCCAAGTCGTTTAAGGTCATCAGGGCCTTGTTTCACAGCAGTTTTTGCCGGCGGTTGTTTGCAACTATTCATCCGCGTTGGACGGTGGCTTTTGCGCATAAATGGTCGAATCACAGCCGCGCGACAGGCGAAATGGATGGCTACAGAGGCGAGGACAAGGAACACTTGGTGCAGTTTGCCAAAAAACAGCTGAAACTGGCTCCCAACATCAATTATTTTGTGTTTGGTCATCGGCACATTATGCTCGACTTGATGATAGCGACCGGTTGCCGCGTAATTATATTGGGCGATTGGCTCAACTTTTTTTCATACGCCGTTTTCGACGGGCAGACGATGAGTTTGGAAGTATTTGAGGATTAATTTGTTAATTAGCAAATTAATTTAATTGCTTATAACTTTCGGTAAAGTTGCTGAGATGAGCAGGAGATTTTTCGCTACGCTCAAAATGACGGTCTCCTTTTTTTGAGAGAGGATGAGGAAGTGGCGGCTTCGCCGCCACTTCCTCATCCCTTAAACCCCCAAGAGACGAGTCATTCCGACCAAAGGGAGGAATCTCATCTGTAACCTGCGTAGTCTTTTATGGGTACTTTATCGAAAGGCATAAGCTGTTTTGCTAATTATCACATTTGCTAATTAACTAATTGAAATAATATGAGAATGATAAAAGGCATTTTTTTTATACTTTTATTCTACTTTGTGGGCGAAAGTATAAGTTATCTGGTACAGGGTTTTGTGCCGGGTAGTATTCTGGGCATGATTATGCTGTTTTTATCCCTTCATTTCAAACTCATCAAACCCGATAATGTGGGCGGTGTAGCCAATGCATTCACCAAAAACATGGCTATATTTTTTATTCCTGCCGGAGCCGGTTTGGTGTCTTCGTTCGGTATTCTAAGCAAGTTTTGGACGTCAATAATCATTGTGTGTTCGGTCAGCACCATTCTTGTGATAGCAATAGTCGGTTTACTTCAACAGAAAATGGAGGCGAGAAAATGAAATTACTATTTGAAAGTCAGATATTTATACTTCTTCTCATCTTCGGTTGCTACCTCTTCGGCCAATGGGTTTTTAAGAAAACGCGAATCGGCTTGCTGCACCCGCTGGTTATTGCCATCGTCATTGTTATTGCCTACATCAAACTGACGGGCATCAGTTACGAAAAGTTTGAACAGGGCAGCCAGTTTGTCAGTTTCATGCTTGGCCCTTCGGTAGTGGCCTTGGGCTATGTTCTTTACGAGCAGAGAGGGTTTTTGAAAGGTAAAACCGTGTCGATCCTCACCTCCATATTTGTGGGCAGCTTGACCGGCATAATAAGCGTGATAGTATTGGCGCGCCTTTTTGGTGTTGACGAGGTATTGATGATGAGCCTCGAGCCCAAATCGGTAACGGCGCCTATCGCCATGAGTATTTCCAAGCAGTCGGGCGGAATATCTTCCCTGACGGCTGTAATTGTCTTATTCTGTGGTATTTTTGGGAGTATTGTCGGCCCTTATGTATTGAAGTTGCTGAAAATAGAAAGTCAAGTGGCAAAAGGCTTGGCGATGGGAGCCTCCTCTCATGCCGTAGGAACAGCCAAAGCTATGGAAATGGGCGTGATAGAAGGGGCGTTAAGCGGTCTGGCTATCGGGCTGATGGGGGTGATGACGGCGCTGCTTATTCCGTTTGTAAACAGCTTGTTGTCAACCCCTCCAACCTTCCCGTAGGGGAGGCTTTTTTTTAACCTCCCTTGCGGGGCAGGTTTGGAGGCCGGTAGGGCAAACGCATGAAAATGGCTGTTACGCCAAGTTAAGGCTGAAAGCCTTAGCCTGTTCGGACTTTTTCATGCGTTTGCCTTGGAGGTACCGGAAATTTAGGGGGCTTTTATATTTTTAAAGCGAGCGTTATAAAAAGGCTGCAACAAATCCATTACGATATACGAAAACAAAAACTTTCCGGCACGCATGTAGTTGGCTGCTTTGTTGATGATAATCAGGGCTGTTATCATTCTGATAACAAACAATAGCCCCAGTATAATCAGGCCGCCCCACTCTTCCTGTACGATGGCGCAGGGCGTCAGCACGAGGATAAAGAGGTAGAACAAGAGCCTGCTGAATGTTTCCAACGAAAACAAGTGCGAGGAAAACCGGAAATTCTTGAAATGCTTCTGTATTTTATACTGGTATGTCCTGATTCTTTCCCACTTGGCAAAAGTATTGAGCTTGGTTGTAACAAAACTATCCGGCGATAAAGCAACAGCCGTATTTTTTGCCGACATGATGTAATTCAGGAAAATCCCATCGCTATATTTGTAGTTCAGGAACATGGAAAAGCCTTTGTTGTCGAAAAACAGCTCTTTGCGGTATGCCACATTTCGGTAAATGGCGGTATAAGGTCTTCTTATCAAGGCGCTTGCCATGTATTGGACGCTGAATAGCAGGTGGTCGAAACGGGCAATGCGGTTGACAAACTTTTTCGTTTGATTGTAATGGCAATAGCCCACAACAATCTCCTTATCTTCCTTCATCTCGCTCATCATCGCCGCAATCCACTTGTTGCCCGAAGGCAGGGTATCGGCCTCGGTGAATAGCAAGACATCCTTTTTTGCAGCTTTAATGCCAACAGTTTCAGCCAATTGCTTCCTCGACGATTCTGTACCCGAATGATTTGGCAGAAAAGTATCGTAGAGGTGCGGATAGGTCAGTTTCAATTCCTTCAGCAGCATATCGGTTTCGTCGGTCAAGCCGTTGTTGACCACAATAACTTCATAATCGGGGTAATCCTGATTTAAGATTAAGGGGAGGCATTCGGCCAGGTTCTCGCTCTCGTCGGTTGCAGTCAGTATCACCGATACCGATGGTAGTTGCCTGTTGCCCGCAACTTCCGCTTCTCCCTCTGTCGATTTTTTATAGCGCTTCCTCGGCTTGTTGTAGAAGAAGCAGTAGAAGAAAATTTGTATGAGGAATAATCCAAATAGAACCGCCAAAGCAATAATTCCGGGATAATCGAATTGAAAAAGTAAAAAGAATTGTTCCATTTATTTTACTGCCAAGTTATTAGTAGAGACGTGGCGCGCCACGCCTTTACAATTTATCTGAGTAATAGGCTTTTGGAATCTCCCTGCAATTGTATTGGGAGGCCATTATTTCGCCATAAGCTCCCGCAGAGCGTAAGGCTACCAAGTCGCCGCGACCGGTTTCGTTCAGCGGGTAATTCTTAACGAAAGTATCGGACGATTCGCAAATAGGGCCTACAACATCGTATGTTTTTTCGGCCAAATCGGACGAAATGTTCTCTACCTTGTGATAGGCTTGGTACAGGGCCGGACGAATCAAATCCGTCATGCCGGCATCCAATATCACAAACTGTTTGCTTTCGCCTTGTTTCACGTAGGTAACTTTGGATATGAGGTTGCCGCATTGTGCCACAATAGCGCGCCCCAACTCAAAGTGCAGCCTTTGTCCGGGTCTCAGTAGCAGATTTTTGTGAAACAACTCAAAGTATTGCGCAAAACCGGATATGGGATGCTGATTCGGATCGTCATAATCAATACCCAAACCGCCGCCCACATTTATTTCTTTCAGGTTCACACCTTCTTTTTCAAAAAACACCTGCAACTCGTTCACACGGGTGCACAAGGGTTTATATACCTCTATATCAGTAATCTGCGAACCAATGTGGAAGTGCACTCCAACCAGTTCAATGTTGCTCAAGCCCTTTATTGCCTCAATCACATCGGCAAGAGAGGAGATGCTGAAGCCGAATTTGTTTTCATTCAGGCCGGTTGTGATATACTCGTGCGTATGCGCATCCACATTCGGATTGATGCGGAGGGCTACCCGGGCAGTTTTTCCTTTGTCCTTGGCCAATCGGTTGATAACCTCCAACTCGGGTAACGATTCGGCGTTGAAGCAGAATATATCGTAATCGAGGGCCAGTTTTATTTCTTTATCGGTCTTCCCTACTCCGGCAAACACAATTTTACTGGAGGGAAAACCGGCATTTACAGCCGCTTTCACTTCATTTCCGCTAACGCAATCGGCGCCGAATCCGGCTGCTGCTATAATTTCCAGAATCCGTCTGTTTGCATTGGCTTTTACTGCGTAATGCTGTATGTATCCGTATTTTAGGGTTTGTTCCTTAACAACGTCAAGCGTCTTTTTCAGCAGCTCGATGTCGTAGTAATAGAATGGTGTCTCGATGCTTTTTAATTTCTCTACGGGGAAATCTCCTTTTATCATGGGTCTAATTTTTATAGTTACAACTTGCTTAACAGATTCATATTGCAATCAGCTGGCAAAATTATAAAAATTTCCGGTAAGGGGTATAAAATAATTGGAATAATTCAGGGCGAACGCATGAAAAATTTTACGGCTTATGCCTTTCGGTAAAGTTACTGATATGAGCAGGAGATTCCTCCCTTTGGTCGGAATGACGGTCTCCTTTTTGGGAGAGGGGATGAGGAAGCGGCGGCTTCGCCGCCGCTTCCTCATCCCTTAAACCACTAACAGGCGATTCATTCCGACCAAAGGGAGGAATCTCATTCGTAACAGTGGCTCCAAATTTTTTCATGCGTTTGCCCTGGGAATAATTAGAATAATGTGAATAATTAGAAAATGTGCCAATGGGAATAATGCAGGGTCGTGGCGTGCCGCGACTACTTTTCTTTCTTTGCGGGTCCCGACCCGCAATTGGAGCGGAGCGTAAATCGGCCTTAGCCAATCCCCCAAGCATGGCACAAAACCCCGTGCATTGCACAACCTCTCAGTAGAGACGTGGCGCGCCACGTCTCTACACACGCACTATTGAGACGAGCAAATATTTCATCATTGCATGTATTTTAAATATTGTGTGTTGTGCGTATTCGATAGCCCCTACGATAATAATCGTGTAAATCTTATTAATCATGTAAAAATCGCGGTTCAGACAATAGACACTCGCAACTTATTTATAATTATTATAAATAAGAATACTGTTATTTTGCTGTTTATTCTATAAAATAAGTATCTTTGCGCTTCAATTCTTAATTATTAAGGAAACAACATGAATCTTTCTGACTTAAAAACAGGAGAAAAAGGAGTTATCGTAAAGGTCAACGGAAGTGGCGCTTTCAGGAAAAGAATCCTCGAAATGGGATTTATAAAAGGAAAAACGGTTACAGCCATACTCAACGCTCCGTTAAAAGACCCCATCAAATACAAAATAATGGACTACGAGGTTTCGTTGCGCCGAAGCGAATCGAAACTGGTGGACGTAGTTTATCCCGAAGACTTGCCTGCCGGTAAGACCAACAGCGGAGACGAATCGTTTGCCGCATCCGAAAATCTCGAACAGTCGCACCTTTCCCTCAAAAATCAGGACGGAAAGAAAGAAATAGTGGTTGCTTTGGTCGGAAATCCCAATGCCGGCAAGACCTCGCTGTTCAATATGGCATCGGGCTCTCATGCACATGTGGGAAATTACGGAGGTGTAACCGTTGACTCGAAGGAAGGGAAGTTCAAGCACAAGGGCTATTCTTTCCGCATAATCGACCTGCCGGGTACCTACTCCATGTCGGCTTATACGCCCGAAGAGCTGTATGTGCGGAAGTTTATCGTGGACGAAAAGCCCGATGTTATCATCAATGTTGTCGCCGCCTCCAACCTCGAACGCAACCTCTACCTGACCACCGAACTCATCGACATGATGGCGCCGATGGTTATCTGCCTGAATATGTACGACGAGCTGCTGGAAAGCGGTAGCGAGTTCAAATACAAGGAATTATCGAAACTGATAGGGGTGCCTATTGTACCGACAATCAGCAAAACCGGAATAGGAATACCCGATTTGTTTGATGCTGTTATCCGTGTGTTTGAGGACAAAGACCCCATTGTGAAACGGGTAAAAATATATTACGGCAACACCATCGAAAATTCGATCAGCAAACTGAACATCGAACTCGGCAAGTCGAAAACCGAATACATCGACTTCCCGCAGCGCTATATTTCGATTAAGCTTCTCGAAAAAGATACCGATATAGAAACATATATCCGCAACCTTGAGAATGGCGCTAAAATTCTTGAGGCGCGCAATACCGAAATCGGCGAGATAGAAGAAACGCTGAAGGAAGACACCGAATCGGCTATCACCAATGCCCGTTACGGCTACATTTCGGGGGCGCTGAAAGAAACCTTGAAGGAAAAGCTCAAACATTCGGAACTGACACGTATCCTCGATGCCGTTGTAACCAATAAATACATCGGATTCCCGCTGTTTTTCCTGTTCATGTGGGTGATGTTTGAGTGTACATTCCGTTTGGGCGATTATCCGATGACCTGGATTGAGGAGGGCGTAGGCCTGCTGTCGGGGCTTGTTCGGAACATGATGTCGGAAGGAATGCTCAAAGATTTGATTGTGGATGGCATCCTGGGCGGTGTGGGAGGCGTTATTGTCTTCCTGCCGAACATCGTTATCCTCTACGCCTTTATTTCGTTTATGGAAGACTCGGGCTACATGGCGCGGGCTGCTTTTATTATGGACAAGGTGATGCACTCAATGGGCCTGCACGGCAAATCGTTCATCCCGCTCATCATGGGATTCGGGTGCAATGTGCCGGCCATAATGGCCACGCGCACCATCGAAAGCCGCAACAGCCGCATGATTACCATGCTGGTCAACTCGTTTATGTCGTGTAGCGCGCGCTTGCCTGTTTACTTGCTGTTTGTGGGTATATTCTTCCGTTCACATGCCAGTCTTGTGTTATTTGGGTTATACTTCACCGGCATATTTCTGGCTGTCATCTCGGCCCGCCTGTTCAAGAAATTCCTGTTCAAAAAAGAAGATACTCCCTTTGTGATGGAACTCCCACCCTATCGTATGCCAACCTTGCGCTCCATCGTTATACACATGTGGGATAAATCGCAGCAGTACCTCAAAAAAATGGGAGGAGTGATACTTGTTGCATCCATTATTATCTGGTTTCTAGGGTATTTCCCCATTAATGAGGAACGAGAACAGCAATTCGACAACCAAATAGCGCTAGTCGAAAACCAATTCGCCGAAAAACAGATTGGCGAAGAAGAAAAAGAAGAACTGATTGAGCAAGTAGAAAACAACAGAGCTATCCAGCATCAGGAAAACTCCTATATCGGCAAAATAGGGAAATTTATCGAGCCTGTTATGAAACCTTTGGGATTCGACTGGAAAATCAGCGTCAGTCTGGTAACCGGTATGGCTGCCAAAGAAATAGTAATCAGCACATTGGGCGTTTTATACACAGGCGATGCCGAAAATCCCGAATCGCTTCAGGTCAGGCTGTTGAACGACAAACAGCCCGATGGATCGCCCAGCTTTACGCCCCTTGTGGTTATAAGTATGCTGTTGTTTGTACTGATTTATCTTCCGTGTGTGGCCACCATAGCCGCCATAAAAGAAGAATCGGGCTCGTGGAAATGGGGACTGTTCAGCATCCTGTACACCACCGGCTTAGCCTGGATTATCTCGTTCATCGTCTTTCAGGTCGGCAGCTTGTTAATTAACTGAAATACCCGAACCATAACAGGCAATAATTGTTATATAAAAGAAAGTAAAACATCAGATAATTAAGATATTAAGAAACCTTTCGCACTAAATCAACAGATATGGAAACAGAAGCATTATCCTTGTTCTCTCAATCGGAAAAGCCCATAGGATTAGCCAGCGATCATGCCGGTTACGAAACAAAACGTTATATCATCTCCCTGCTCGAAGAAAAAGGCATCAGTTATAAGGATTTTGGAACTTATTCGACCGAAAGCGCCGATTATGCAGACTATGCACATCCCCTGGCCATCGCCGTAGAAAAAGGAGAATGCTATCCGGGTGTCGCAGTATGCGGGTCGGGAAACGGCATAAATATGACCCTGAACAAACATCAGGGCATCCGCGCCGCGCTATGCTGGAACGCCAAAATAGCCCGCCTGGCAAGGGTACACAACGATGCCAATATACTGACACTACCCGGACGTTTCGTATCGGAAGAAGAAGTCTATCAAATGCTGGTAGTTTTTCTGAATACCCCATTTGAAGGCGGTCGCCACCAACGGCGCATTGATAAGATACCGTGCAGGTAAAGGTTTTGATACAAGTTGCAAACTTGCACCAAAGTGGGAATACCATTGTCCATTAAAAAAAAGGCGTACATTTGTACTACAATTCTAAAATACAAAGTCATGATAATTGAAAGAACAGATAATGAAATAATCATGCGAATTCTTTCTTTTGTTAATTTTGAAGATGTTCAACGTATTATTGACTTAATGACGTACAAGGAGGCTACAGCAAAAAGTCAGGCAACACAAGAGGACGTAGATAATATTGCCAAAGAAGCAAAAAAAGGTTGGTGGTCAGCTAATCGTGAACGCTTTATAAAATGAGGATAGTACTGGATACGAATGTCATTTTTAGCGCTTTAGTAGGGCTAATAGCGCTATTATGGACATTATTGTCGGCTCAAAGGAGAAACTCCAGTTTTATGCAAGTGATTACACGCATATTGAATTGAAGAATCACCACGAAAAACTTAAAAAAGCATCCAAACTAAGTGATGATGAAATAGATATTGCGAAATATGAATTATTCAAATATTTACATTTCGTTTCATTAGATATTATCCCTGAGAATTGTTGGAAAGAAGCGGAAGAATTGGTTTCGGATATAGACATAGATGACATTGCTTTTGTTGCATTAACCCTCTTATTTACAAGCGCATCTTTGGACTGGAGATAAAGTTCTTTACAATGTACTTAAATCTACAAATTTTGATAAGCTACTATCCACAGCTGAATTAAAACAGCAATTATAACAAAATTTGTCCAGCCTGATTTGTAATTTCAATCAGACGAATACCAAAAATAAAACAAGGGCATTCCTCGCAAGAAAAACGCCCTTATTTATTTCAAAAGTGGTATATTAAAATTTAGCTATCTGCATTACTTATCTGTCGTAATGCGGTGGCTATGCAGCTTTTCACAAAGCTGTTTATTTGACGACAATGTTCCAGTTCAGGTTGAATGTTGTGATTAATGAAGCAAATAATCCCAGCGCCGAAGCATCGCCACTGGTTTTTACCGCTGCATCCGAAAGAATATTTTTCACATGCTGCGGATTAACGACCAGTTCCTGCAATTTACTTTTAGGCAGACTTACTGTCAGTTGCGGCTTATCCTTGGGTGATGACAATTTGTGATGCAACACCCCATTTTTCAGAAAGACATAATAACTGCTATTCTCGTCCTGTATATCGAAGCGGATAGTAAATTCCTTGCCTGCAGCTTTGGTTCCATCAATTGCAATCGACAAATAATCGAAAATATCGTTGGTCGTCAAACCATAGATGAAACGGACTGAACCGCCCTGTGCATTTTTGGTAACATTGCCGTTACGCAATTCCTCTGCCGCCGTCAGGTACATGTTGCGCCAGATACTCGAACGGCTCTGATAGCCAAGTTGTTCAAAAGCATCGGCTTGCAGGTTTTTTGCCTCCTTGTTGTCCGAATTGGCAAAAACCACCCATTTGAGGGCTTGAACCACCCAGCGGTAATCGCCTTGCTGGTAACTGGCTTTTGCCTTCTCCAAAGCAGCTTGTTCTCCCCCGAACCATTTAACGTACCGAATAGCTTCTTCTTTGGGTGGCAGGCGGTCGTAATTGGCCGGATGACCATCGAACCAACCTATGTAATACTGGTAAACTGCTTTCATATTGTGGCTTACCGTTCCGTAAAAGTTTTGGTTAAACCATTCGCTATCCAACGAAGCAGGCAGTTGAATGGTGGCTGCTATCTCTTCCTGATTCAATCCCCTATTCGCCAAATGAATGGTCTGGTCGTGGATGTATTTGTACAAATCGCGTTGCTTTTCCAGGAAATTCAGGCTCCTTTCCTTTCCGAAAAAAGGCCAGGTGTGCGCCGGAACAACATATTCTATCTCCTCGCCAAAGAGGGTGATTGCTTCATCAAGATAAGCCGCCCAGGATTTGGCATCACGCACCTTTGTACCGCGTGGAGGCAAGGTATTATGCAATGTCCTCGAGCCAAGTTCGGCCGAAAAGAATATCTTTTTTGCCGGATAATAAAACATCATTTCGGCAGGAGCTTCGGTTTCGGGCGTGTATTGGAATACCAATTCTACGCCGTCAATATTCAGCTTTTGTCCGGTATGGTCAATCAGCGTATTGGGTTCCCAAAGCACATTTGGGTCGTATTTGCCCCGGTAAAATTTACCCAGTCCATTGTCCACTATTCCGGTTGAATCGGCAGCAAGCCCCAAGGCAAACTGATAGGCTCCCCTGCGTCCCATGGCAGTTCCCAGAAACACATTCTCGCTAACCGCCTCCTCATAAAAACCTTTGGGCGCTATGTACAGCGCTTTTGAAGAGGCAACATCTTCCCTGGAAACCAGACCCGATATGCCGCCAAAATGATCGACATGACTATGGGTGCTGATAATCGCCACAATAGGATAATCGCCTACATGCTTTTTAATCAGGTCATAAGCCGTTTTTGTTGCATTCGGATTGGTTACGGGGTCTATCACGAGGTAGCCTTTAGCCGTTTTTACGAAAGTAACATTTGTTATATCAAAGCCACGTACCTGATAAACGCCTTCCGTTACTTTGAAAAGGCCTTTGATGTTGGTCCATCCGGCATGTCGCCAAAGGGCCGGATTAACGGTAGCCGGCGATGTGCCCTTGATGAAGTTATACACATTGAGATTTGCTATCGGCTCATTCTTATCGTTCCGAAGGAGTCCATCTTCAAGACCGGCAATAAAACCTTTTGTTGCCTCCTGATAATCAATACTATCGCTGAAATTCAGCCGGGCATATTCTGCCTGATTGACAGACTTGGTGAAAGCCGTCGCCGGTTTACCGGATTGAGCGAACAGGTTTGTTGCCGCAACTATTGCCGACAAGCACAGCAAAGAATATTTTGTCATTTTCATCTTTTAATCAATTTTTTCGGGAGAAGGATTTTTCCAAACCGCTTTGTTGTTCAAGGCTTCCACGTCGGGAATATAGATACGCAGCGTTACATTGAATTTATCGTTAGGAATTGGCAACCAGTTGTTTACTTTATCGCCTTCGGGTTGCTTGTTGGCCAGATAAATATCAAGCGAACCGTCTTCGTTGTATTTCAAATCGTTTCTGTCGCCAATGGCATACCTCCTTATCGGGTTGTCAACCAAATAACGGTCTTCGCCATAAATAGTGTATGACCAAAAGGCTTGTGCCGGAGGAAGCTGAGCTTTTTCCAAGTGGATGCGGTAATTATTTTTCCCGTCCAATTGCTCTTTGTTTGTATCCGTATAGTACGAAAAATAGGTGGCTTCTTCAGGAGGCAAGGCGCCCAAACCTCTGTAAGCTACCAGCGCGCGCGAATTATAATCTGTTTTGTAATCGCCTAATTTAGCTGCCGGATCGGTAGTGCTTTTCCCGAACAGATTTTTTCCAAACGGAACATTTTCCATTTCTTTATAGACATCTGCCGGTAAATTAATCAGCGCTTCTTGGGTTTCCTTATCAAAATCGGCCAACGAAAAACGCTTTCCGGCGCCAACTCCAATTTTTTCAATCTCTTTTACGACGGCTGCATCTGCTGCCGCCGATGGATTGTCAACCACCAATTCGTTGAAGTAATTGAAGAAGTTTTCGACAGACAGATTTTTTACTGTTTCAACCACCGATTTACCTTTAGTAGCCGGTAAATAGTTTCCATATAATTTATGTATGGGCGATGCAATATAAACCGCAGTATCTTTTGCCAACCACCTCGATAGCGGTTTCAATACAAACTTGCGTTGCAGCGGAACTACATTCTTTACTTGGTCTTCGGGGCTGTTCACTTGTACGCGACCAATAGCCCAAACCAAATCGGTCGGCGATTTAATTTGCGTCAATCCCGCAGGAACTTCACCCTTCCAGCGAGGGCCGGTGATCAGGTACTTTTGTTCGCCTGTCCCCGATGTCCGTTTACCGGGCAGGATAAAGTTGTTTGTCCAGGCATCTTGCAGGGGGAAAACATAATAACGTCCCTTGGTGTCGGGCAATTCAACCACAACAGGTTCGGCGCCTAACTGCAAAAAGGCAGACGAATAATTGGTGTCGTTATTGGGCGCCACCACATGCTTGAAAGTGTGGTCGGGAAAGCGGGTGGCATGATTCAGGTAATTATCGGGAACAGGCGAGGCAACCCTGGTAACATCCGTGTAAATCAGCGGAGTGGCAAACAAATAAGCATCGCGGGCTATCGAAATAACCTCCTCTTTCGACAAGTTATTCTTATTCCCTGATGCGGCAGGCATCGCTATCCCCGATAACAAGGACAGTATGAGTAAATTTCTCAGCAAATTAGTTGTTTTCATACACTATAAGTAAATTCGTTATACATTTTAGATTGAGGATTTTATACTTAAAATTTATTGATATATTTCCATATTTCGTCGCTGATTGAAGATGAAACCGGGGCTCCTGCTTTTTTCCCGTCAGCCTCTCCCATTCTTATCACAACGATATTTTTGCCGGGCGCCACATTGATAACCTGTCCGTTAGCGCCCAGAGCTGCTATTACATCGGCAGGAGCATTGGGGATAAGGGGGCCTTCAAACAGGCGTTGGGTTGAAGGATACCTGTGGGTTGCTTTACCATTGAGCCACCACAAATAGCCATAAGATTCATTCAAGGGCTGCGAAGTATTTACCATTTGATTGAAGTAACCGATATCTGTCAGAATCTGATTGCCATCCCAGTTTCCCTTGTTGAGGATTAACAAGCCATATCTGGCCATGCTGCGGGCTGTACTAAAGAATACTTTGTTGTATCCCAGTAGGACGTATGAACCTGTGATACCGGTTTTGCTTTGCAGTTTTTGTTGTAAAAATCCGGTCAATGTTGCCCCTGCCGCTTTCTGAATAACGCTATCGAGCAAGGTATAAGGGCCGTTGTGGTAAGCCCAACGCGTTCCCGGGTCTGCTTTATAGGTCAGGCAGGTGTCATCGGTACAATAACCTATTGCAGGGCCATCATCCAAACCGGTGGTCATTGTCAGTTGGTTCCAGATGGTAATTTTAGCTTCCTGCCCGGGCCTGAGGCTTGTCCAACCTTGTCCCAGATATTTAGAAGTTGCATCCTTTATCGACAGGAATTTTTCCTGTTGAGCGATTCCTACCAAAAATGCCGTAAGCGATTTTCCGGCTGATGCCCAGTACCAAGTAGATTCCTGCGTATGTGTGCCGAAATACTTTTCAAGCGCTATCTTTCCATCTTTAAGCAAAATAAATGACTTTGTTTTGGCCTCTTCCAAATAACTGTACAGGCTGTCAATCTCGCTTTGGTTCCAGTTCAAGGACTTGGGGGAAATTGTTTCCCACTCGCCACCGGCTACGGGCGGGAAATACAGGTTTTGCGAAGACACCTGAAACGGCAAGCTCAACAACAATGCGACTAGTATCTTTTTCATTATTTTTTCTCTCTATTTACTTTAAACTACGCTATTTTTCAGTCTATTTTTTTCGGAGACGGATCTTGCCAAAGCGAACGGTCTTTCAGGAAGTCCTCCCTGGGCAGGTAGATGCGGAGCGAGAGGTGAAAGGTATCAGCCGGTATAGGCAACCAGTTGTCGAACTTATCCTTGGGTTGCGCTTCGTGGCTCAAATAAATGTCCAGCGAACCGTCTTTGTTATAAAGCAGCTTGCTTCTGTCGCCAAGCGTATATCTTTTTATCGGGTTAGCGGTCAGGTAGCGGTCTTTTCCATAGATAGTGTAAGACCAAAAAGCCTGTGCCGGAGGAGTTTGTCCTTTCTCGAAATGAAGGATATAACTGTGTTTGCTACCATCCAACACCTCGTCATCCTCGTCAATAGTATAGGGATAATAAACAGCTTCTTCGGGAGGCAAAGCGCCCAATCCTTTGTACGCAACCAATGCACGGGTATAATAATCGGTTCCAAAATCGCCAACTTTGGCTTTTGTTTCGGTTGTTACGCCTTTGTCCCTGTCCAGCCAAACGCCATCCAGTTCTTTGTATATATCTGTTGTTAAATGTGTTAAGGCCTCTTGCGTTTCTTTATCGAAGTCGGCTAACGAAAAATGTTTGCCGGCTCCAACCCCCACCTGAGCAATTCGGGCGACAATGGCGCTATCGGCTGCTGCCGGAGGATTGTCAACCGCTAACTCGTTGAAATAGTTGAAGAAATTCTCGATAGATAGATTTTTTATCACCGAAACAACTGTTTCACCTTCGTGATTTTCGGGCAAATAATTGCCATATTGGCGTTTTCCGGTAACAGCTGTTGTATCGTTCGAGAGCCATTTCGAGAGGGGTTTCAATACATATTTCTTTTGCAAAGGCGTTACAAATTTTTCCTGATCTTCCTTGCTGTTCACCTGTGTTCGTCCGATAATCCAAACCAAGTTGGTCGGCGATTTAATTTGGGTTAAACCTTCGGGGATTTCACCTTCCCAATTTGGGCCGGTAATCAGGTATTTTTGTGCAGCTGTACCGGTTGTTCTTTTGCCCGGCAGCGCAAAGTTGTTTGTCCAGGCATCCTGCAATGGGAAAACATAATAACGCCCCTCTGTATCGGGAATTTCAACCACAACGGGCTCATCTACCAATTCCAGAAATCCGCTGGAGTAGTTTGTATCGTTATTCGGCCCTACCACATTGCGGAAAGTATGATCGGGAAATTTGGTGGCATGACCCAGGTAATTATCGGGACGGGGCGAAAATACCCGCGTAACATCCGTATAAATCACCGGACTTGCATATAAATAGGCTTCGCGTACGAGCGAAACAACTTCATCTTTTGTTAGCTCCTTTTTGGTAGAGCAAGACATTGCCAGGCCCGATAAGGCAAGCAATATGACTAAGATTTTCAGCGATTTAATCGTTTTCATTTTTCTAATTATATAAGTTGTTATTTTTTCAGTTCTTGCGAAATAAACTGTTGATAATTGCGGGTTATATCTTCCAGCAATTGGGGCGAGGTGGCCGATGCGCTATCCTGTGGCGTGTGAAAAAAGGGATGAATGTAGGAAATTCCCAGTATCCGCTTATAGCCTTTATTGGCAACATAAATCAGCTCGCCTGCGTTTCGTTCTTTTGTATTGTATTTCTGTGCTTTGGCATTTGCAAAGGCGCTTTTAAACGAACTTTCGACTGGGTCGCTATAAAAGAAATTGCGCAGAGAATCTACTTCGGCCTGTTTTACCAAACCGGTTGGGGTTTGCTTATAAGCGTGAGTGGCCAGGCCTGCACCCAGGTGAATCCACAAATGCGTATCGTCAACCGCAGGAGCAAATTGGTCTAAAAACTGATGAGCGCCGATACCGCCTATTTCGTGCCCCGAATTACCGGTAAAAACAAAGGTGTAATCTGTTGCTTTCAGGTTTGCCGCCCAACGGGCCAGTTCCAGCCATACTGCTATTCCGGGGCCGCGTTCGCCGCCACAAATAAACCATCCGCTGATGGGAGTGGATATAACTACATACTTTTTGCCTGTTCCGATTGTTCCATATACGTTTCGTCCTTTCACCTCTTTGTATTCTCCGGCGATATATAAGCGGACGGGGCGCTGTTTGGATGCAAAACCGGCTAATTTTTCCGAATACTTGGAAGCCGCAAGCGCTACCGGAATTTTCCACGGATTAGGTTTGGCCGGCGAGTTGAAAGCCGCCACATCGCCGGAAGGATTTTCCGTAATAACAACAACGGCAACAGCGCCATTATCCGACAAAGAATTAATTAATTGAAACGCTTGCAGGACTTCTCCTTCGGGAGCATGAATCAACGCAATCTTCCCCTTCAAATCTGTTTGAACAGACGAGGGACCAAGCTCAACCAACCGGCCTTCCACCGATTGACTGATATTTTCGTTTACCCACCATTGCGGAAATACGCTCACGCTATCAGAATCGCTCACGATTGCCCCTTTGTAAAAAAAATACTGCCGGAGCGGAAATTCGGGATATTGAACCGTATAACCGTATTTACTTAATTCCTCGCCCAGCCAATCGGCTGTTAAGGTATTGGCCGGCGTACCGGTGCGATGGTCTCCGAATGAGACATATTTTTCGACATCGGCATAGAGCCTTTTTCCGTCCAGGACTAAAGATTCATTCGGTTTACTTGCCGAAAAAAGCATAATTGCCGAGAATGCAATTGCAAGAAATGTTGTTGTTTTCATTTACTGGTTAATGTTGCAAAGACGCTATGTTTTATAAGGGCTTGTGTCAAAAGTCTGTCATCCTGTGCTTGACACGGGATCTCCTAACAAACATCAGCTGAATATCAGGAGATTGCGGGTCGGAGCCCGCAATTGGAGCGGAGCGTAAATCGGCCTGAGCCAATGACAACCTCAGAAAAAAACTTTTGACACAACCCCTACCTTTTTTATTATTCAACTACTCGAAGTCTATTGGCTTCCTCTCCCTGGCGTTTGAGGTAATTTTTAATGATCGTTTGATGGACATAAGACCAGTTTACAAGTGGATACACTTTATTCTTCCGGGCTTCCTGATCGAACAAGGCTTGCAATTCGGCCAATTTTTGCGGATTTTTCTTTGCCAGGTCAATCCGTTCGTTGAAATCTTCGTTCAAGTTGTAAAGTTCCCATGTAACGGGTTCTTTCGTCTCATTGCTGAGGACGCTTTCTATATTTTGCGTTTTCCCGTCCAATGTTTGACGTCTTGTATCAATTCTGTCGGGATGATAAGCAAACGAAGCCTTCCAACCGTCCTGATAAATAGCTCCGGAGCCAAAAATATACGAATATTGTATGGTATGCCTGGATGGAGCCTGTTTGTCGTTGAACGAATACGCCAAAGATGTTCCCTGTACCGGAAGTTGCTCTACGCCTTTTATTTGCTCAGGAGCAGCTATGCCCAGCAAGTCGATTGTGGTGGGGAACAAATCAATCACGTGCCCGTATTGGTTACGAATCCCCCCTTTCTCGGTGATTCCTTTCGGATAATATACAATCAGGGGATTGCGTGTTCCACCTTCGGCATTGGCATCCTGTTTCCAGAATCTGAAAGGCGTATTGGTAGCTTGCGCCCAACCTAGCGGATAATTTGTGTTTATTCCGTCCGGTTCGCCTATCTTGTCTATCAATCCCAGGTTTTCTTTTACCAATTCGCCTTCGGTAATCGGGGCAGCATCAAAGAGGCCTTTGTTGATTGTACCTGTAAAATCCCCTTCCTTGCTGGCGCCATTGTCTCCTATTACTATAAAAATAGCCGTATTTTCCAGTTGGTTGAGGTCTTTTAGGGTTTGTATCACACGTCCTACTTCGTAATCGGTATAGGTGAGGTAGGCGGCGTATGTTTCCATAAAGCGCGCATAGAGTTTTTTCTCGTCAGCCGACAATTTATTCCATGCCTTGATGCGCGGATCGCGGTCGGGCAACACAGCGTTAGCCGGGAAAAGCCCCAGTTTCTTTTGTTGAGCAAATACTTTTTCGCGGTAAACATCCCAGCCTTCATCAAATTGTCCCTTGTATTCATCCCGCCACTTTTGCGCCACTTGGTGAGGAGCATGTACGGCTGCCGGAGCGTAATACAGGAAGAAAGGCTTGTTGGGCGACGCCTTTTTCTGCTTTTGAATGTATGCAATGGCCTTATCGGTTATTTGTTCGCTCAAATGCCTTCCGTCTGGGGTAATGTTGGTGTTGTCTTCCACCAAAGCCGGTTTGTACTGGTCGGTTTGCGAACCCAGGAAGCCAAAAAACTTCTCAAATCCTTTTCCCGAAGGCCAGCGGTCGAAAGGCCCTGCATCGGTAGCGTCTTCATCGGGGGTCAGTCCGTATTTACCTACAGCAAATGTGTTGTAACCCGAACCTTTCAATACCTCGGCAATGGTTCCCGCTTCACCCGGCAGGTAGCCCTCGTATCCGGGGAATCCGGCAGCCATGATTCGGTGGGCAAATCCACCCATACGCACGTTGTGGTGGTTGCGACCGGTCAGCAATGCAGCCCGGGTAGGCGCCGAAATGCCGCAGGTATGGAAGTTGGTATATCGCAAGCCCTGATTGGCTATACTCTCGAAATTGGGTGTGCGAATCAGTCCGCCATAAGCGCTTGAAGCCCCAAAGCCCACATCATCAAGCACAATCCACACCACATTGGGCGAACCGTCGGCAGGATTGCTCCTGTCGGGCCAGTACTCCTTTGATGTTTCAACTGTTTTGCCGATAACTCCTTTAAAATCAATATTACTCTGTGCCTGCAATCCGCTCGCTACCGGAATACCGGCCAATGCCGCCAAGCCCAGAGAAGCTTTTACGGTGTGTATATAATTGATATTTCGTTTCATTTTTTCTTTTCGTTTAACGTGTTTTTTAATTTGCTAATTAATTAATACCCCTCATTTTGCCAAAGACCATCCGGGTTCAAGTCGCGTTGATCCTGCGGTATCGGGAACAAGTAGTTTCTGCTGGTAACACCTGCTTTAGCCGGTACTTTCTGAAGCGATTCTATCAATATACCCCAGCGAACGAGGTCGAACCAGCGTTGGCCTTCCTGCACAAATTCGAGCAAA
The DNA here is from genome assembly GCF_054601255.1 of Viscerimonas tarda. NCBI lineage: Bacteria > Pseudomonadati > Bacteroidota > Bacteroidia > Bacteroidales > Dysgonomonadaceae > Viscerimonas > Viscerimonas tarda. The sequence continues at coordinate 28,127 of NZ_BAAHWV010000030.1, forward strand.
CGTTCTTTCTGTATAGCTTCGCGGAAGCTGGTTTCGTTCAGTCCCGATAAATCGTGTGTAGAAGGAGCGTTCAGCGGGTCTCCAAATGCCCTGCGGCGAACCTGATTGATTGCCCAATAGGCTTGCCCTGCCGGATCCGGCCCGTGATTTTCTTCGTTCAAAGCCTCAGCATAAACCAATAGCACATCGGCATAGCGGATAACAGGGAAATTGACCCCTGCGGCAGTCCGGCTCAAACCTTGTTCCACAAACGACCATTCGAGGTATTTGATAAACAGGGGTTTGGCATAGGTAAAGGGTCTTCCATTGGCCGGATTGACCAATGTTTGGGCATAAGTAGCATCTTTGCGCAAGTCGCCGGGTTCGTAAGCTTCATCGTAAAACAACCGGGTATCCGAAATTATATCGGCAGGCTCAATGGCATTGAATCCGATAAAAGAGGCCGAAGCCAACTGATTGCCCGATCTTCCGATTGTTCCTTGCTGGCCATCTTCAAACTGAGCCGAGAAGATGTGTTCTTTCCCATTTTTTGTAGCAATGGCCGATATGTCGCCATAATTTTCAAACAAGGCATATCCGTAAGGCCCGTTTATAACTTCTGCTGCTTTTATTTGTGCATTGCGCCAATCTTTACGCACAAGATAAACCTTTGCCAATAAAGCTTTTGCAGCGCCTCCGGTAGCCCGTCCCAAATCGTTGGCCGAATAGGAATCGGGTAATTCCTGCGCATCGGTCAGGTCTTCAATTATCCGGCTATAAATTAAGTCAACTTCGGCGCGAGAAGATTTCAAATCGTTATTCGATTCGGGTTCGTGCAATATCAATGGCACCGGCCCCCACAATTGCACCGCATTAAAATAGAGCAATGCCCGGATAAATTTGGCTTCGTTGATAAGCCTTTTCTTTATATCATCCGAGGCCTGTACTTTCGGTATGTTGTCGATGGCCACATTCGCCCTGTTGATTCCTCTGTATATTTGTTCCCAAACGAGCGAGATACGGTCGTTGTTTGCATTGTACGAAATGGAGCTGATTGCCCGCACATTTGCATTGATGGCCGATGCACCTGCCGCCGCATAATCGGAAGCCATATCGGTAAGAAAGTACATGTTACGTCCGTATAGCGGTTGGTCGGACCAGTTGGTGAGCGATGCATAAACACCTGTAACTCCGGCTATAGCATCCGATTCGGTTCTATAAAGTTGACTGGTTGTTATCGAGCTTTTTGGTTCCTGATCCAAGTCGTTGCAAGCAGTTAAGGCTGCCAACAGAAATGATAATATATATATCTTTTTCATTGTGATTCCTTTTTTTAATAATTAAAATGATAATTCTACGCCAAACAAAAAACTACGTGAAGAAGGATAAGCGCCGTAATCGATTCCCTGGAAAAGATTGTTTTGTTCGTAGGTGCTCACTTCGGGGTCGTAACCGCTATAACCGGTCAGGGTAAACAGGTTTTGTCCTGTAACAAATACCCGTGCTTTTTTAATTTTTGCAGGCGCTAAAACCTTGGCTGGGAATGTATAGCCCAAAGTCAAGCTTTTGAGGCGAACATACGAACCATCTTCTATATTGCGGTCGGTAACAACTGCCGAGGGCGAACTGGTGGCGCGCGGTATGTCGTTTGACGGGTTTGTAGGCGTCCATCTGTCGGCAAAGGTGGATAACACATTTGAATAAAGCGTAGTTATTTCCAATTGCTGTTTCAGGGCATTGTATATTTTGTTGCCGTAGCTTCCCTGAATAACTGCCAATGCATCAAAACCTTTGTAACTGAATGTATTGGTAAATCCGTAGGTGAATTTGGGTTGACTTGTTCCCAATATTACCCGGTCTTCGTCGTTGATAAGGTTGTCATCGTTCTGGTTGACATATTTCCTGTCTCCCGGTTGTACATTTCCGGTTATCCAACTTGGTTTGGGCGCTGTTGTCAAATCATCATCAAGTTGTACAATTCCGGCTGTTTTATATCCCCAGAAGGTTCCCAAAGCTTCCCCTTCCTTTACAACTACCGGCGAAAGCAAGCCCAGCGTTACAGATGGAATAACGGGATAAAACGGACTTATATTTTCGCCCAATTTTATCACCTTGCTGACGTTATGAGCCAATACAAACGAAGACCGCCAGTTAAACGCTTTTCCTCTTCCTCTGACAATATCGGCGTTAATCTGAAATTCTATCCCCTTGTTTGAAATACTTCCAACATTTTTCAACATGGAAGAGGCTCCGAATACAGTTTCCACAGGGGCATTCACCAACAAATCGTTGGTTCTTTTATAGTAGGTATCAAAACCCAGACTAATTCGTTCGTCCAAAACGCCAAAATCGAAACCGGCATTGTATTGTGTTGTTTCCTCCCATTTCAAATCGGGATTGGCCATATTGCTGGGTGCATATCCGGTTACAAGCGTGCGATTGAACGAGTACGAGATGGGAGACTGCAAAGCATACGCCTTGTAATCGCCAACTTCCTGATTACCGGTAATACCCGCACTTACACGAAATTTCAGGTTACTGATTGCTGTTATTCCCTTCAGGAAATTTTCTTCATTTGCATTCCACGATAAACCGATAGACGGGAAATAACTCCATTGTTTGTTATTATCGGGCAAGAATTTGGAGGAACCGTCGGCACGGAACGATACAGAGGCATTGTAACGCTTCAGGTAGGTGTAATTGACACGTCCCAACCACGAATTCAATACCTGAGTTACAGCGCTTGAAGAAGCATCTCCTGCTTGTCCGCCAGCCAGACTATTGAATTTAACAATGTCGTTGGTGAACTGAGTAGCCTGAACTGTTACTCCTTCCGTATCCGACTTTTGGGTAGTATATCCACCCAATATGTTGATACCATGTTCACCGAAAGTTTTATCGTAAGTCAATGTAAACTCCGATTGCCAGGAATTAACTGTTCTGCTTCCGATAGAAGCATTTCCTTTAGTCGCATTTCCGATTGTTGTGAATATTGGTGCATAATAATTCTGCTTGGTGTGAATAAGATCGACACCACCGCTTAATTTGGCTGTTAACTCGGGAAGAATCTTATATTCGGCATAGAAATTACCGGTAGTACGTTTCACTTTTGTTTCATTTGTCGTCTCATTTACATCGGCAATCGGATTTAAGTTCTCACCGGCAGAAGTAGTCGATAAATAAGTATTAGCGAAATTATAAGTACCATCTTCGTTGTAAACCGACCCTACGGGAGGAGCTAACAATATACTGGCAAAACTATTGGGCGAAGAAACTCCATTTACGGCGCTGATACCGTTTTGATTAGCGGCGCTCAATAGCAAGTTCAAGCCAATTTTTAATTTACTGCTAACTGTGCGTCCGAAATTTGAACGAAGGGTATAGCGTTGGAAACCGGTGTTCAGTACAATACCTTCCTGATCGTAGTAATTACCCGAAATGGAATATTGCGTTTTTTCGTCGCCACCGGCTATGGTTATCTGCTGGTTCTGCGTAAAGCTTGTTTGAAGCGCAGCCGACTGCCAATCAGCGCCAACGCCCAAAGCCTCAATGTCGTCAGTGGTAAAGTCGGGGATCAGATTGGAAGATGCCGAAATATCGTTCCGCAGTTCGGCCCATTGTTTGGCATTCAGCAATTTTAGCTTCTTAGCGGCCTTCGACCAGCCATAGGATGATGAATAAGAAACCTGGTCAGCGCCCTTTTTACCCCCTTTGGTTGTGATAAGGATAACGCCGTTGGCTCCACGCGAACCGTAGATGGCAGTTGCAGCGGCATCTTTGAGGACTTCCATCGACTCGATGTCAGCCGGATTAATGGTTGACAGCCCGTTTAATCTGGCGCCGGTTCGTGCAACGCCGGTCTCCACGTTTGCGTTATCGTTATACATAATAAAGCCGTCTATCACATACAGGGGTTCGTTTCCGCCGGTAATCGAATTCCCTCCACGGATGCGGATGGAAGAAGATGCACCCGGTTGCCCCGAACTCTGAACAACGTTTACACCTGCTACTGCGCCACCCAGCAGATTATCCAATGAAGGAAGCGCTTGCGACAGGTTGGCCGTTGACACCGAAACAATGGAACCCGAAAGCTCGCTACGCTTTTGTGTTCCGTATCCGATTACAACAACCGAATTCAAGAGGTTGCGGGTTTCGGCAAGTTCGATGGTTATTGTAGCTGTTGGTTCTTCGTAGATGTCAATGTCCTGGTCTTTATAGCCTACATAATTAACGAGAATGTTTACGGGAAAAGATTGTGCCGGAAAATTGAATGTTCCGTCCACATCGGTAAATGTACCGGTTGTTTTTTCTTTGGCATCTTTTATTTTTACACTTGCGCCAATAATTGGCTCTTTTGTGGCCTCATCAATCACCTTTCCTTTAACGGTTTTTGAGTTTTGAGCCGAAATAAAAGCGGGGAATAATAATAATGCTGAAAAAACAAGCATTTTAGCCAGAAACCAATTGTGATTTCTGAAAAAATAAAATAAATTTGTCATACGCTAGATTTAATTTAGTGTGGTATGCGTCCCCGATTCTAATTTGCAGTAGGAAATTGGGGACGCTTTTTTATGATTTTGATTGGAAAAGTATCCTATTTTAAAGAAAAGTATTCTCCTTTGAACTGAGCTTTTTGAACTGCCAGCGAATTGTTGTCAAGTTTCAAGAATCCCAGTTCGTGATTGAACTTCTGGCCGTTGTTGAGAATCCAGGTTATAAAGCTAACTACTTCTCTATCATTGGCTTGATTGGATGGAATAATAAACCCGAACTTTTCGACAGGAATAGTTTCGATGGAGGTTTCTTCGAGTAACGAGATGGTTTTGTCTATGTCCTGCGAATTTAATATTTCTTGTTGTTGCGATTTAATTTTGAGAGGCAAAATAGAAATATCCGATTTCAGTTTACGTGTTTCTATATCAAATACATAGTTCAAACTATTGAATGTAAGACCATTGACATCTTTCTTTATGGCATTAAGCAAATAAATATCGTCGCCAATGATTTTCTTTCCTTTTATTTGTTCGGCTGTTTGATCGAAATAATCGGCCAGAGCTATTGCTGTACTCGATTTGCTGTCCCGTGCGTAAACAGTAGCGTTGTACTTGTCTTTTTTGTTTGAATCTTCTTCCTCAAAAGCATCTTCGTCATCCAGGCTTTTTTCAAAAAGCAGATTTTTCAGGTCTTTTTTATTGATTCCTTTTTTTGCTTCGCTCAAAAGCGGATTGTTGCTGTTGGTTACGGGAATAAGTGCATACCGTCCGACAGCTATTACTTGCTTATCGTTCAATTCATTTTCCTGTGGTTGATGCGCCACAACCTGAAATTCGATGCTGGCTACCGATTCTTTAGCTGTTTCAAAACGGATGTTAGCCAACGGATTTTCTTTTTTGTATTCTGCAGCCCATTTTTCAATAATTGGGTAGGCGAATTTTGCACCGGTAAGACGAATAACTTTTTCCTGTGCCGATACTGCAGTTGTTATAAAAAGAACTGAAAGAACTGACAATGCGATTTTTTTGATTGATGATTTCATTTTGTTGTATTTCTAAGTCTGTTAAAATATCTATTTTGTAAACGTATTGGCTTATTTTAAATAAACATGCCGGGAGCGATGGAAATCAACATCGTTGTTTGTTCAGTAATAAGCTAACAGTTAATGTTTTACTTATTAACTTTGAATGTATGTTTTTGGAATCTTTAAACTTGGTCATTTCCCTGTTTTTTGTACTTTTTATTGTTTGACAAAAGTACTCAAGGTATTTTTCATGGGAAATACCATGTGTGTGGTATTTTTCTGTGGTATTTTATGGGAGGATTCCCGATAAACGGGCTGTTTTTCCCGATAAACTAAAAAAAATCGGGATTAATGGAGTAATTTCCCGGTTCGGCGCAGTTGAAAGCTATAGCCGTTAAGGCTGAAAGCCTTTAAGCCTGAACCTATTTGAACCTCTTTCATGGTTTGCCCTGAGTTGAAAGTCGGTGAACGTATGATTTTGCTAGTGAACCTTAGAACCCCATTCTTACCTAATTTTTCTAACAAAACAACCTCAGTAGCAATGAATTATATAAAAAGCCGACCTAATTACCTCATTACTTACGTGCTATTTGTTGATAGAATTGGGTATAAAATAAATGAGGTAATGAGGTCTCGTCTCTACCTATTCATCTGCTACTGAGGTTGTTTCGTTAAATAGAATTAGGTAAAAATCAGGTTTTCTATTTTTCATGCGTTTACTCTACCGTTTCACCATTCACACAATATTATTTATCTCCTGCTCGAACTTGGACGTTCTCCTCTGGTGTTGATTGCACGTTCGGGGCGTTCCCGGTTGTTGAGCATATTTCGGGCATGTTTCAACTCTGCCATTTGGTATTTGTATATTTTTTCGGGCGACAATACGATTTTGAATTTTTCGTAATATTCTTTTTCTAATTTGGCTTCCTTAATCCGTACTTCAAGCATCTCCCTTACAATTTCTTCGTATTCGGCATCCGTTATATTTGTCTTATTTTTCAGATTCCGGTTTTTTTCCATCAAGCTTTTGTTCAGCTCATATTTCTTTCGCATCAACTCGTCGCTTAGCGGAAAGAAAGTTTTAGCTTCGTCGTTTGTCAGCTTGAGCTCCTTTTTGAGAAACTCAATTCTGTTTTTCTTAAATTCTTCCAGGTTGAATCGCTTATTTTCTTGTCCGTAAGTTCCTGATATACCGATTACAAGAAAGAGAAGGAGGGATATAATTTTTGTTTTCATGTCCGTTTGTTTTTAAACCGCTTTAAAAGTTTATAGTACTATAATACGAATCTTTTGCTACCTGATCTTCGAGATAAAGATAAAAATCTTCGTCTTCCGATGAGGATGCATATACCGCCTCATTTTGTTGTTTTGTTGCAAAATCGGCGTCAGCCATCTGTGGTTCAGTATTATTGACGAGGATACCTGTTGTCAGGATGATTCCGCCCAACACTGCTGCTACAGCCGTCCATGGAACGATTTTTCGCCATAGGGGAACAATCTTAGCTCTGGGTTCTTGTTCTATCCGAGACATTATATCTTTACGAAAATCCTCGAAATAATTTTCCGGAACCCGAAATGGATTTCTTTTGTCAATGTTATTCATACAATACCTCCATCATTGTTTTATGTTCTTTATAGACTTATTTAAAAGAAAAAGGTTTAATCAAGAGCGCTCAAATATTCTTCGATTTTTTTTACCGCGTGATGATAGGATGCTTTCAAAGCGCCTACGGATGTATCTAAAATCTCCGATATTTCTTCGTATTTCATTTCCTCAAAATATTTCATGTTGAATACCAGGCGTTGTTTTTCGGGCAATAAGAGCACTGCTTTTTGCAATATAAGCTGGGCTTCGTCGCCATCGAAATAAGGGTCGCTCTCGAGTTTGGCCGATAAATGATTGTCGGCATCGTCAATCGGGATATTATTCTGCGAACGCTGTTTGTTTAAGAAAGTGATACTTTCATTTGTCGCAATTTTATAGAGCCAGGTCAGCAGTTTCGATTCGCCCCTGAAGTTATCGAGGTTTGTCCACACCTTTATAAATGTGTTTTGCAAGACATCATTGGCATCATCGTGCGAAATAACAATTTTACGGATTTGCCAATACAACTGTTCGCTATATTCCTTCACCAATAACGAAAATGCCTCGTTCCGGTTTTTTTCGTTTTGCAACATTCCGACCAGTTTATCTTCACTTATATTCAGCATAACATCAAGCCTTATTCTAAATTAATCTTCCGAATCATCGCCCAATTCTTCATCCGAATCGCCATCCTGTCCGCCTTCGAACCACGAGATGAATTGATCGACTTTATCCGTGTTTTTGTTCCACCACTCCAGCGAGGAGGGGAATTGCGACACACTGATGTAGTGGCAATACACATCAATGTATCCCGATGCCAAAATCTCGCTGTAGATAGGAAGGAAGAAATCCCACAGAAGCCCTTTTTGCGATTCGTCCTGCATCTGGCTCAATGTAAGGATCATTTTTTTTGTAACATTTTCGATAAAGAGAAACTTTCTTGCGGGATCGTCGGTGGCGGGTCTGTTTTTCTGCATGTAATCGTATATTATCCTCCGGCCTATCCCGTCCTCTTCCTCCAGTTTTGGCGAATCAGACGGCAAGTCCATCGTCAGGATGTCATACATTTCGTTGAATGCCTCTTTCGAGCGTTCGGTATTGGGTTCTTGCAACAGGAAAAAATGAAAGGAGAAGAGCGCTTGCAACCACTTGCCCGAATCGTTCAGCGTGTATGCATACAGCAAAAACGCACTGGGATGCGTGGTATCTATCTCTATTGCCTTCCCCAGGTGAGAAACGGCAAGCCGGAGGTCTTTCTTTTTAAAGTAGCTCAATCCGAGGTTGTAATGGAGCAGATATTCATCACCGCATCTTTCTATCGCTTCGGTCAGCAGTTTAATCGACTGGTCGTATTTATTGAGTTCGGCCAGGGCCGAACTTTTCACACAATAGGCATCGACCAACAGAGGAAGAAAATTGGCATTAATAACTTTTGTGCTGTATTTCAGCGCATTGTCGTAATCTTTGAGGTGCAGGTACGACAGAGACATCTCGTATATAGCCGACATCGAACCAGGGTTTATCTGCAATGCTTGTTGATAATAGCTGATGGCTTCGGTATATTTTCCCTGGTCGTGTAAACTGACGCCTTTTCGCATCAGTTTCTCCGACGACGCCTGAGGGTAAACAGAAATCGCAGTTAGTGAAAATATAATGAGTAAAAGAATGTATCTCATGTGCTGTTCTTGCATTAAAGGCATAAAAGTATAAAATTACAATAGAATTTATTTTTATACGACAAAGCTTTGACTATTTTTTCATTTTTTTCTTATTTTAATGGTTTTTGGAAGAAATTTTAATGAATATGCCGGTGATAATGGGACTTAAACGAATAAACACGTAATATGGGAACGCAAATTGCGCAGATTACGCAAATTATCGCAATTTATGCCAATTCACAAAACAAGCGCTATTTATTTGCGTGAATTTGTGTAATTAGCGCAATTTGCGTTCTTATGGATAGCCCCTTCAAAACTGAAACTTTGAACCTTGAACCTTGAACTTTGAAACGTTTTTTGTATCTTTGCGGGCAAATAATAAACGCAAGAATAAAATGCTGACACTCAAAGTAATTAACGATAATCCCGAACTGGTTGTAGCGAAACTGGCTAAGAAACATTTTGACGGGAAAGCCCTGGTTGAACAGATCATTGAACTGGATAAACAACGCAGGGAAACACAAACCGTTCTCGAAAAACAGTTATCCGAGGTGAATAATCTGTCGAAAACAGTTGGTTCATTGATGAAAGATGGCCGGAAGGATGAAGCAGAGAAAGCGCGTACACAGGTATCGGAAATAAAAGAAAAAAATAAACTGCTCGAAGAGGACTTGAAAGAGACAGAGCAAAAACTTCAGGATATGTTGGTGCTGATACCCAATTTACCCTCCGATTTGGTTCCCGAAGGAAGAGTAGCTGAGGATAATGTGGTGGAACGGACAGGCGGTGCGGTTCCCGAATTGGGAGATAACGCCCTACCCCACTGGGAATTGGCGAAAAAGTACGACCTGATTGATTTTGAACTGGGCGTAAAAATCGCCGGCGCCGGATTCCCCGTATATAAAGGGAAAGGAGCGCGCTTGCAACGGGCCTTGATAAACTTTTTCCTCGACAAGGCACGCGATGCGGGCTATCTGGAAGTGCAGCCGCCGTATGTGGTTAATGCTGCATCGGGCTACGGAACAGGACAGCTACCCGACAAGGAAGGACAAATGTATCACGCCACAATAGACGATTTGTATTTGATTCCAACGGCAGAGGTGCCTGTAACAAACATATACCGCGATGTGATATTGGAAGAAAAGAATCTCCCCATAAAAAATACGGCTTATTCGGCTTGTTTCCGCCGCGAAGCCGGTTCGTACGGAAAGGATGTCAGGGGCTTGAACCGTTTGCACCAGTTCGACAAGGTGGAAATTGTTCGCATTGATACGCCTGCACACTCGTATGAATCGTTGAAAGAAATGGTGGATTATGTGCAATCGCTGGTGGACGAACTGGAATTGCCTTGGCGCATCCTTAGGTTGTGTGGAGGCGATATGAGTTTCACTTCGGCCTTGACCTTTGATTTTGAGGTATTTTCGGCAGCTCAAAAACGCTGGTTGGAAGTCAGTTCGGTATCGAATTTTGAAAGCTATCAGGCCAATCGCCTGAAATGCCGGTACCGCGACAACGACAAAAAAACACAACTGGTTCATACACTTAATGGTAGCGCATTGGCATTGCCGCGAATTGTAGCCGCATTGCTCGAAAACAATCAAACCGAAGGCGGAATACGCATCCCCAAAGCGCTCGTTCCCTATACCGGCTTCGAAATAATCGACTAATCATGAAGTATTGGTTCTCCATTTTATTGCTAGCCTCCGTTGGCCTCTTCTTCTTTTCGTGCGAAGATTACATCGAAAAAGGAATAGAGGGGCAATGGCAGATGACAAAGGTTGTTGAAGCCGACGGCGCTGAACACAAGGTAGATAGCATCTTCTACCTGTTCAAAAAAGGGGTATTCAAATACATGAGAATGGAAACCGGTCTGGATTCGTTTTATGCTTTTGGCGCTTATGCCGAAAACAACAACAAGCTGGAACTGGAGATTAAAGAGTTCTGGAGTGAATGCAACGGCGATTGCCTGCATTGGGGCGAAAACACGTTTGAACGGACATACGACATAAAAAAGAAAACCTCTTCGGCATTGGAACTGGAATTTAATGGCGAAGTTTACGTGTTTCGGAAATATTAGGAAGTTCAAGGTTTAAAGTTCAAGGTTGCGTGCCGCGACTAATACTCCTCACCCCCAGCCCCTCTCCATCTTGGAGAGGGGAGTAAGAACGCCCTTACCACTACCTGTCATTGCGGGTCGAAGCCCGCAATTGGAGCGAAGCGTAAATCGGCCTGAGCCAATGACAAGCTCGGGAATAAGGCTTGTAAGACAGCCCCTTTAACACAGTACTTAAACTATTTTTTTCACAATATCCCCTCCACAACCGCGCGTAACACCCTTGCAATCTCTCCATGGCCAAAATCATTTGGATGCAGGGCGTCCGGCATCAGGGCGGGGGATGTCAGCGGACATATCTTGCAGGTTTTATAGATTTCGGAGTAGGGAACCGCAAAATATTCGCAGATATCCCGTTCTGCTTGCCGGTAGGTTTCGAGTTTTGAGGCGGGTT
>NZ_BAAHWV010000031.1:0-38923 GCF_054601255.1 Viscerimonas tarda
TGGCATACGCCCAGCACACGACAATCCCAATCAATACAATAATATAACATTTGCGCATTTCGCCGGTGCGTGCATCGGGCGTATTCGATACGCCCCTACAATGCGTCGTGCAATGACAACGGGGATGTTGAATCATATAAATCATAAAAATCATACTAAAATCACAGTTCAGACAATTAAAACTCACTTAACATGAAGAAACTTTTTCTATTACTGGCAGTTTTTGCCTGTTTGACGGTTGAGGCGCAGGAATTCCTGGCACAGCCGCCCGAGAACATGCTCCCCTCGGAGGTGGCGGCGCAAAATATTACCGAACTTACTTCGGCTCCCCGACCTGATTTGCGCCGTGGACCGGATGAACCTGGTTACGGGAACAAGGAAACCTGGCTGCCGGTGGCCGCTGTTGACTACACTATTATACTCTCGATGAGTATTTTACTCTTTGGGTATTCATTCTTTAAAACCAGAAAAAATGAAAGAACAGATGAAAAAATATAAATTTTTACTGGCCGCCTTGCTGGGCTGCTTGCTGGGCGTGCAGACTATTGATGCACAGGTGATTAATGCCAAGAACGATAACTTTTTTGTGCAGCCGGGCGCGGTGGGTATTACCTCTAACCTGAATGTGCTGGCTAACGACTTTTATGGCGATGCCTGTACCGTTGAGAACTTGATGGTGAATATAACTACCGGCTCTGCGACTCCCTTGGGCGCGGCTGTGTGGTACGACGCTACTTCGCACACTATTGGCTACTATGCCTCTACGGTTTCGGGAACCGACTCGCTGGAGTACGAAATATTTTGCTCCGGCGACCCCGTCAACAAATCCTCGGCCAAGGTGTATATTTATGTGAACGAAAAACCCGGCGCTGTTTCCGATGCCAGCTGCTTTACAAAGCCATCGGGAATAACATTTGATATAGTGGAAGTTGCACATTCAGATAATTCATTGCACGTACCATCATCTTTGTCGGAGACTCTTGCCGGAGATATTGATAATGACGGGGAGGTGGAATTGATAATTACTACGCTGCTGAGCAAAGGTATCTCCCAGAGAGCTGGGAATATTATTGTGTATAGGTATAATACGTCAACCGATGCTTTGGATGTAAAATATGTGATTCCTGTTACAGGATGGGATACTAGTATTGCATTTGTTGATACATTTATTGCTTTCGCCAAAATTACAGGCGGGGGCGTCAATACAACATCAACCGCTTCCATCTTTTTTGCCAATCCCGCAGAAGGAAAATTGTACCGCTACGATTTAACCGGTACAGGGACAAGCGCTTATACCGAAACCTGGAGTGTAGCCCTCAGGGAACCCGGAGATCCAAATGTTCACTACTTAGGGCCACAACCCTTTATCACCGATATTATGGGAGATGGCAATCAACAGATTATTTGTGGGCCCAAGGTATTTAATGCCGATACCGGCGCCTTGTTGATGGAGGCAACCGATGCGAGTGGCATCCCGGTAGTTTCTACTACCACCAATACAGTTGCAGCAAATAACTATTCGTTCGGACGTTTTGGTCTTCCTCTACATTCTACTATCAGTAACTATCAATTGGGTATGATTGCGGTGGATGTGGATGAAGACGGTCTGCCCGAACTGATCGGCGGCGACTGTGTATATAAAGTAACTATCGGCGACTATGCCACCAACAATACCGCCCTAAATACCTACCGCCTGTGGCGCAGAGCCAACTACAAAGACGATTTGGCCACGGTATGGGATGCCAATCATACGGCGAATATAGGAATCGGAGATGGCGGAACGGCTGTTATTGATATTGACCTGGACGGAAAATTAGAGGTGGTGGTTAGCTCCAAAGTGGGAGGCATTAGATTTGGATCATACTCTGCTGACGCTTGTGTTTATGTTTATAACCCGCGCACCGGGCAATTGTTGCATGACAATGTAATTAATAATATTCAACTCGGAGGCTGGCCTCCGTCTCGTCCATTTGCCGGAGACATAGATGGAGACGGATACCCCGAATTCGCTATAACGGCTTATTGTACGATCCGTGCTTTTAAATTGAATGCTGCCACGCGGACCTTAACACCGAGATGGGATTTACCTACAACCGATACTTCAGCGGCCACAACTCTATCCATGTTCGATTTTTCCCAGGATGGTCAGGCGCGCTTGATTTACCGGGACGAAACCACCTTGCGTATTATTCAGGACACCATCTCAACAATTGGACTGGGCCCGGGAGCAAAGGTAGAATATACTTTCAATAATGTAACTTCGGGGACAGCAAACGAGTATCCGATAGTGGCAGATGTTGATGGCGATGATCATGCCGAGATTATAGTTACAGGAGGTTATGGCGCTGCTACTACCTCTTACACAAATGGCGAGCTGCGGGTTTTTGCTGCTGCCGGTGCAGAGAAATGGGCGCCTGCCCGCAAGCTGTGGCATCAATCTACTTATAACCCCGTTTTTATAAACGACGACCTCACCATTCCTACTCACCCTATCAGTCCGGCGGCCAAATTTATAGCAGCCGATGGAACAATAACGCGGCCATTCAATAACTTCCTGCAGCAGTCCACACTGTTGAACACCGAGGGAACGATGACTGCCGAAGGCGCCGACCTCAGCTTCAAGTCGGGAGCGCCCCGCAAAATAGGTTACGATGCCGGTGGCAACCTCGAAGTGAAGGTTACCATCCAGAATATTGGCGGTGTAGCATTTACAGGCCCTATCAACTTCCAGATGTATTCGTTTGTGGATGGAAGTCCGGCTGTTTATACCAAACTCAATCCCACTCCATCATTCACCGATCCCAATACATCGGGTCTGCATCCCAGTATTTCACGCGATATTGCGTTTACTGTTCCCGTAGCCAGTTTACCGGTAGCCGGTGCGTTCGATGGCTATGCCATCACCATGAACCTGAGTACCGACCCGGGCGACCTCAGCCCCGCATACAGCGGCATGATTGAGTGCCACGAAGGGTATAATAACCGCGCGCTGGGCTTTAACGCCCTCGACGGTATGGCCATCCTGTGCGAAGGCAGCAGCGCTACCTTGGAGGTCAATCCGGCAGGAACTTATGATGTTCAATGGTATTTGCCAACGCCCGGTGGAAACATCCTGCAAAACGGCGGCGCTTTTTCCGATACCTACAACTTTGGGCCTAAGGATAACAAACCCGTGTCGCACATGCTGGTGCAAGCCTTCTATACAGGTAGTGGCTTACCCGTTTCGCCTATGATGGATACCGTTTATATTTACCGCGCCCCCGACAGTCTGGTGTGGACAAACAGCACCCTCAACGGCGACTGGCACGACGAGGCCAACTGGCACAATCCGGCAACCAATCACTACCCGATAGCCAATGTCCCGCAAGCCTGTACCAATGTACTGATACCCGCAGGAGCCGGTCTCAACTTCCCCGATTTGAGTTTGACGACTGCCTTGCCCTATGCCCCCCTGGGCGTGCCGACAGCCGACAGTATCTACTTCAACTTCGGTGGCGAAATCAAACGACCCGACCTGTTGACGTATAATAAGGCATTTGTGAAGACCAATCTAAGGGTTCACCGCTGGTACATGTTCGCTCCTCCGTTGAAAGACTTCTACGTGGGCGACTTCTACCTCAACGACCCCATACCGGCCAACGACCTGGTTACCTCCTATATTAAGATTTGGGGAGAGAATAACTCCTCCCAAGGTCCTTTCGCCAATCTGATCAACACGCCCGGATGGAGCTGGCTAATCAACGAACCGGATGTAACCTTTGATCCGGGTCAAGGTGTGGGAATTTGGTTAAGCGATAACAATGACGACTTTTCAACGGCAGAACATCAGTTCGCGTTCCCTAAAAAGGATACGCAGTACA
The DNA here is from genome assembly GCF_054601255.1 of Viscerimonas tarda. Lineage (NCBI taxonomy): Bacteria > Pseudomonadati > Bacteroidota > Bacteroidia > Bacteroidales > Dysgonomonadaceae > Viscerimonas > Viscerimonas tarda. The sequence continues at coordinate 3,861 of NZ_BAAHWV010000031.1, forward strand.
ACGTGTATTACAAAGGTACTACTACGCCCAATCTCCATTTTCCGACCTACACCCTGCCGAGCAGGGCGGATGCCAACCGCTTTATTTTCGATGGCTCGGGAGCCGGTGGCGCCAACTTCAACCTGACGGCCAAGGCAGATGCTGCCGGCGATCTGGTCATGGTAAGCAACCCCTTTATGGCTCACCTCGACTTCGACCAGTTCTATGCAGCCAATTCAACAAAAATTCAGAATTACTACCAGATTCTGAACGCGAACGGCAGTACGTACGATACCTACCAAATAGGTACAGGCGGTACGCTGACAAAAGACATTGCGCCCATGCAAAGCTTTATAGTAGTAGCCAAGGGGGCGTTTTCAAAACTTTCAACGCCGCTCACAGTCAACGGAACGATGACAACCCGGGTTCCCGGAAACACACTCAAGAGCGCAGCAGCAAGCGCCGAAAGCGTCTCAAAAATGGTTGTTCCGGTTACGGTAACACAAGGCAACAGTAAATCAAGGACTTTCCTCAGCTTCGGCGATAACTATTCGGCCACTTACAGCGATAACGAAGACGTGGTAGCGCTGTTTACATCCACAGGCAGCGATGTACAGCCAATAGGCAGTTATTCCTTCACGGGAGAAGGTAAACGCGTCAATGTGAATGCCTTGCCTTACGAGTATATCAAAAATGGCGGCAGCATCCCATTGGGCTTCAGAACGCCATTGAGCGAAAAGATTACCATCAACGTAGGTAACCTGACCAGCTTACTGGTAGCCGATAGCAAAGCCTGTCTGCACGATGCAGCCACCGGAAAAGATTACGACCTGAACCAACAATCGATGTACACCTTCGACAACGTAACGCCGGACGAAAACCTGTTTATAGAAAACCGCTTCTCGCTAAAAATAGTGAAAGTAGAAACAGGCATAAAACCGGAGGTAACCGACGACGATAAAACAATAGTAGTAACTGTAAAAGACAATCAGCTGCACGTTAAATCGCAGGAAGTTATCGACGAAGTGTATGTGTATAATGTACAAGGTCAAATCATCTATTCGGCCAAACCAAACAATTATTCGTTGAATGCAACGCTAGGCGATGATAATTTGGTGATTGTGAAGGTTTATGCTGGGAATAAGACGGTTAGTAAAAAAATAATAAAATAACCAACAGCCCCCCCACCCCCCGTAGGGGGATTTAGGGGGCTGGGCTCGCATTGTAAGGGCGTTGCATGCAACGCGCCCCTACGATAAATGAAAAGATAGTATTAATAACACCCTAAAAGCCTCCCCACGGGGAGGTTGGAGGGGCTAAATTTTAGTTTATGAAAAAGAATTACAAAAAATTTATGTTAGCATCCGTGCTACTAGTCGGCAGTTTAGCTGCAACAGCGCAAGGCGACCCTGCCATTGTACTCAAAAACTTTGCTTCGGCAGATGTATCGTCGGGCGTCTTGTACAGCAATGAAGGTAACGGCATCACCGTAAGCGTTACCGGCGGAAGCATCAATGCGCAGTCGGGTGCGGTAGCCTGCCTGAGTATCAATGGCGCATTCAATGCCCTGACACTAAGTGCAGGAGGTACTATTACCATAGTCAACAACGGCAGTTATGTTATCAGCGAAGTCGATTTTTCGGGTTCGTCGCTAGCTGCCAACGCTGGCTTCCCCATTGTGGCCGTCAGTCTGACAGGGACAAATGATGCGGACTTTCTGGGCAACCTGTTCTCTGAAAATGTAGGTATGCCCGCCGCCGGAAATGCAGGTATTCATAAGGTATTGTCATTCCCTGCCAGCCAGCCCAGCGCCTGCTCGGTAGCCGCCTATCTGATACCCGAAACGGCCTATCAGGGAGCTGCTCCCATAACGCCAAAAACAGAAATTGACAACCTCGACACCAAAGTAAAAGCCATCCGCCTGAAGTGGGCCACATCAGGAAACTTTGCAAGCACAGCTTTCCAAGCAGCAAGTTCAAACTCCGCCCCCAACATCTTCGGAATAAAGATTTACCTCAAAGAACTTTCAACCGGAGTAAGAGAAGTTAAGGAAGCCGTAGGTAAAGTAGAACTATCCTCCTCATTCATCGACCTGACAGGCAAGCCAGCAAAAGAAACAGCCAAAGGCCTGCTAATCAAGCGGACGGTGTATGATGATGGCAGTGTGGGGTATGCAAAAGTATTAAGATAAAAAGCCCCTCCAAACCTCAGCCCCCTAAATCCCCCGCAGGGGGGATTTTGAAGCCTCCCCTGCGGGGAGGTTTGGAGGGGCTGCCCCCCTACGGGGGGGGTGGGGGGCTTTCCATATAAATATCCTGGCATGCAAGCGCCAAGAGAAAATCAGCCTAATTTAATTGTTTATTATATTAAATTGGATATTAAAATATGGAATATGTCAAGGGATTGCCTGGGAAGGTGGTCCCTTGATTGCGTTAAGCCCACAGCCCCCCCGTAGGGGGGATCAAAAAGTCCCTCTACGGGGAGGTTGGAGGGGCTGCCCCCCGTAGGGGGCGGGGGAAAAACAAGGGGCGCGATAAATCGCGCCCCTACGGTATCCATATCCATTAACTTGGAACTTTATAAACCTTGAAACTAAAAAAATTCTTGTTTTAATACATTCTTTTCGTACTTTTGCAGAACCAAATAACTAGAATGAAAATCAGCAAAAAGAAAATACGCCTGTTGTTAAAATATGCCATGAATTATGGCGTGATACTGGGAGCTTTCTGGGTATTCAAATATTTGTTTCTTATTCTGTCGAACGTTTTGCAGACAGTTATGCGCGACAGTTTTCTGCCCGATTTTTTGCTTTACCTCCACTTGTATTTGCTCCCGATAGGAACCTTGTCTTTGTTTTACGTCCTGCTGCGGCGTTACCGCGATTATGCCCTGAAAGGGAAAATCAGTTATTTGCAATGTTTGGCATTCGGGGCGCTTTTGTTCACGTTTGCTGCGCTGATAGAGGCTGTGGTCATATATGTGCATTACAAATTTATTGACCCGAAATACATTTACATCCGCGATAAAGGATGGCTCGAGATGCTTCTGCAATACTTTTTTTCGCACCAATGGCTCGAAACACAGCGCGATACTTTCGGCAATATCATCGTTTTAATCAGTGAAATAGTTAAAAATATCGTCATAGGCTTTTTTCTTTCGGTCATATACGGTATTTTTGTGCGTAGAAGCGACAGTAACAAAGCTGCCTGACAAACAATATATTTATGGACATATCGGTTGTTATCCCATTATACAACGAAGAAGAATCGTTGCCCGAACTGTATGCATGGATTGAAAAGGTGATGAATGAAAATAATTATTCGTATGAAGTTATTTTTGTCGATGACGGCAGTACGGATGGTTCATGGGGCGTTATCACCGGATTGAAAAGCGCATCGTCCAGCATCAAAGCCATTAAATTTCGGCGCAACTACGGAAAATCGCCCGCATTGTATTGCGCTTTCCGAAAAACCGAAGGCGATGTCGTCATCACGATGGACGCCGATTTGCAGGATAGTCCCGACGAAATCCCCGCTATGTACGGGATGATTAAAAATAAAGGCTACGATTTGGTTTCGGGATGGAAAAAGAAACGCTACGACCCCCTGTCCAAAACCATACCAACCAAATTATTCAATGCCACCGCGCGCAAAGTATCGGGAATAAAGCTCCACGATTTCAACAGTGGCCTGAAAGCTTACCGGAAAGAGGTGGTGAAAAACATCGAAATCTATAACGACATGCACCGTTATATCCCTTATCTGGCAAAAAATGCGGGATTTAACCACATCGGTGAAAAAGTTGTGCAGCACCAAGCGCGGAAGTATGGTCAAAGCAAATTTGGTATCAGCCGTTTTTTCAATGGCTACCTCGATTTGCTTACCCTTTGGTTCTTGTCGAAATTCGGCAAAAAGCCCATACACTTTTTCGGATTGTTGGGCAGTTTGATGTTTGTGGTGGGGCTTATCGCCGTTATTGTGGTAGGCGTTATGAAGATGTATAACATGACCCACGGTATGCCCTACCGTTTAGTTACCGATTCGCCGTATTTCTACATTTCGCTGACAGCCATGATTTTAGGCACACAGCTGTTTTTAGCGGGATTTATTGGTGAATTGATTTCCCGAAACTCGACAGAGAGGAATGACTATAAAATAGAAGAAGAAATATGAAACTAAAATATTGGTTTTTAGCCGTAACAATTTGTCTTTCAGGAATAACACAAGCTCTTTATTCCAAGACTAATCAAGAGCTTTACCGGTATCACACCGTCAGCAAGGGAGAAACCGTGTATTCAATTGCCAAAAATTACAATGTTTCGGTAACCGAAATATACGAGCTGAATCCGCAGATTGAAAAAGGATTGAAGCCCAACGAATCCTTGAGAATTCCTCAGATAAAGACAGGCAAACAGCCTCAGCAACCTTATGTGTTGCATAGTATTCAGGTGAAAGAAACCTTGTATTCGGTTGCCAAGCGCTACAACGTAAGCATTGAGGATATTCTTGCCGCCAATGAAGGTTTAACGACCGAAAACTTCATAATCGGGCATGTTATCCACATCCCTAAGGCTTCGGCGGCGGTGAGCGCAAAACCAACAGCGCCTGCCAGCAACAGTAATATAGTCCACAAAGTGCAGTCGAAGGAAACACTGTATAGCATAGCCAGGCAATACAATGTGAGCACAGAGCAAATAATAGAGAAGAATCCCCTGTTAAAAAAAGACGGGCTCAAAAAAGACAGCTATCTGCAAATTCCCGGCAACAACGGCAGCAATAGCATAGCAGTGCCGACAACAATTGTCAATGCCGAGCCAAATTTGTTATATCAAATGACCTCCCGCAAATCGGTGGGAGTTATACGAATAGCTTTACTACTTCCATTTCTGGACGACTCGGAACACCAGCAATCCCGCTTCATCGAATATTATGAAGGCTTTTTGCTGGCTATCGAAGAAATGAAATCGAAGGGAAATTCTATCGACCTTTACTCGTTCGACATAAGAAAAGGAAAAGGCCCGGGAAAGCTAAAAAGCCTGTTGGATACGTATGAAATGAAGAATCTGGATTTCATCATCGGCGGCGTGTCGGAAGATGAGATTTCGCTCCTCAGCGAATTTACCAAAGAAAATAACATTGGGTATGCCATCCCTTTTCCGGTGAAAAACGAGGAAGCCATAAAAAACCCGAGAACGTTTCGGTCGAATGTGTCGCCGACAGCTCTTTATCCCAAGGTGGCGAATGCTTTTGTTAAACAGTTCAACTACCCCAATGTGATTGTGCTTGTTGACGGGAACAACGCGAATAACGACAAAAAAGATTTTATCGCCCAACTGAATAGCAACATGTCGAAATGGGCGATTTCGAGCCAGACAGTTGTTGTGGACGACAATCTGGCAACAAATCTGAAATCGGCGCTATCGCTATCGAAAAAGAATGTGATTGTCCCTGCATCCAGTTCGTTAATGATGCTTGCCAGGAGTATCCCTACCATCAGGTCGATACAAAACCAAGACCCTGCCATTGATATAAGCCTGTTCGGATACCCCGACTGGCAAACCTATTCGGCGCAATTCCTCGATGACTTTTTCAAATACGACACCTATATTTTCTCGTCTTTTTATGTGGACAACAACGATGCAAAAACGCAGCGATTTGTAGAAAAATTCAGGAGTTGGTACGGAAAAACACTGCTCAATACCTATCCCAAATACGGGATGCTGGGTTACGACACCGGCTTGTACTTTATTACCGCCTTAGTCAGAGATAAAAGCCTCGTTCAGGAAGATTTGCCCGGCTCCGAAATACCTACTCTCCAATCGGTTTTTTATTTTGGCAATCACAACAAAGCAGGAAATATAAATACAGGGCTTTACTTTGTTCATTACAGAACAGATATGTCCATCGAAAAGATAGATTATAGCAAATGAAAATGAAGGAAAGAGTATTCATTTTAGCTCTTTTTGTGTTTTTGACAAGCACAATAAACAGCCAGTCGGAATTTGTTCCGGAATGGAATATCGGAGCAGGATTCGGCCCTACATTTTCTACCGTGAGCTTCGACCCGGCCGTCAACACCAAAAACCTGAACCAATTTCACGGCGGTGTAGCAGTGAGGTATGTATCCGAAAAAAATCTTGGCGTAATTGCTGAGCTTAACTACAGTCAGCAGGGCTGGGAAGGCAGTTTTAAAGAGCAGCCCGAATTCAAGCACTCTCACAGTTTGACGTATTTGGAAGTCCCTGTCATGACCCATATCTATTTTGGGAAGAAAGTCCGTTTCTTTGTCAACCTGGGGCCGAAGATGCAATTTCTTATAGGCGAGAAAGAAGAAATGAGCGACGAATTAGCCGACTATTTGGCCAATGAAGAAGAAATTGTTTTTGCAGGCAATGCCTTGCAACGAACAGGACAATACAACAAAAACGTAAAATACCTCTTCGATTATGGTCTCACAGGCGGATTGGGATTGGAGTTGCGCTCGAAAATCGGAAACTTTGCACTGGAAGGCCGCTATTATGCCGGTTTTGCCGATTTGTTCGACAACCACACCGGCAACAGCAACTTCAACCGCTCGGCAAACCGGGTGATGTCGGCTAAGCTAACGTATTATATTAAGGCGTTTTAGGGACATGCCAAATATCGAACGCAAAAAGAACGCAAATTACGCAAATTATCGCAATTTATAAAATTATTTGCATGAATCTGTAGGGCAATTTTTACTGCTTATGCCTTTCGGTAAAGTTGCTGGTATGAGCAAGAGATTCCTCCCTTTGGTCGGAATGACTGTCTCCTTTTTGGGAGAGGGAATAGGGAAGTGGCGGCTTCGCCGCCACTTCCCTATTCCTTAAAGCGCTAATAGGCGAGTCATTCCGACCAAAGGGAGGAATCTCATCCGCAATAGCGCTAGTAAAATTTTCAGGCGTTTGCCCTGCGTGAATCTGTGTAATTTGCGTTCCTATATCCCGTGTCCTCTGCGGTGAATCCCCCGGTTTTACGGCAATTCTTTAATCTTTATATTTTTAAACAGCGTTTCGTCGCCGTGGTCCTGCAACAGGATGTATCCTTCCGCCGCATTGCCGAAGTTAGGCCAGTTGGCATATTTGCTGTATGCTACCAAGGCATTCCAAGCTTGGTTGTTTCTGTCGTATTCCACTAGTTTAACGCCATTCAACCAATGCTCAACATGGTTTCCGTTCACGATAACCACGGCTGTATTGAATTCGTTGAAGTTGAAAGCTTTGTTTGTTATTGCCGGAATCAGGTCGTAAACCGAGCCGAGTTTTCGGTTGCCTTTCACGCCCAGTTTGGCATCGGGATGGTTTTCATCGTCCAGCAGTTGAAATTCGCAACCTATTGCCGAGCCTTCGCCTTTATTCAACTCGGTATCTACAAAATATTTGATACCGCTGTTGGCGCCTTTTGTAATTTTGAAATCGACTTTCAGTATAAAATTTTTGTATTTGCGGGTGGTAACAATATCGCCCCCGTTAGCCGATTCGGCTCCCTTGCTTTTTAACACTTTCAGTACGCCATTTTCTATCGCCCAGCCTGCCGCAGGGAAGGTACTGATTTTTGCGCCTCTCCATCCGTTTGTAGTTTTCCCGTCCCACAAAAGTTTCCATCCGTCTCTAGCTTCTTCTTTCGATAAGGTATTGGCTTCTTGAGCCGAAGCGAAAGTTGTGAACAGAAAAAGCGCTGCCAGCAACATCATGTTTTTTTTCATTGTAAATTGTTTTTAGATTAGTAATAAGAATATTGTTTTAGCTTTGGGATTCAAAGAAACTAAAAATTCTCAATATATAGGTATATTCTTCTTGCTTTTTCTAATTTTGTACGACAAAGTTAAACAATTATGATTTCAACCCTTCAGAAAGAGATAGCACAACAGGCAATGGATATTGCGCTGAACAACGGATGTCAGGCAGCACGAGTATCTGTGATTACGGCCAAAAACAATTCATTTGAATACCGCAACAGTCAATTGGACAAACTGCACCAAAGTTCGGAAAATAAAATCTATATCGAATTATTTGTTGACGGACGCTATGGAGCTGTGTCAACCAACCGCATTGACCGGCAGGAAATAGAAAAGCTTATCATCGATGGCATTGTTTCAACCCGTTATCTGGCGCCGGATATTTTCAGGCAACTGCCCGACCCGTCCCGTTATTACAAACAAACAGGGACCGACCTCGACCTGTACGATACTTCGTTCAACAAGCTGAGCGCCGAACAAAAAATTGACTTGGCCAAACAAGCGGCAGATGAAATTTATCAGGCCGACAGCCGCATTGTTTCGGTAGCAGCATCATACGATGATGGTTGTAGCGCCGAATACATGCTGGCAAGCAACGGCTTTGAAGCCGAAACAGCCGATACAGCCTTCAGTTTGTCGGTGGAAGTTGCGCTCAAAACCGGGAGCGATGCGCGTCCCGAATCGTATTGGCACGACGATACCGTTTATTGGGACGATCTGCAAAAAACAGGCATCGCCCAAAAAGCCTTAGAACGCGCCATACGGAAAATAGGACAAAAGAAAATCCGTTCGGGACAATACAATATGCTGCTCGACAACACCGTATCGTCCCGCCTGTTCACCCCGCTCATTGCGGCCTTGTATGGTTCTGCTCTTCAGCAAAAAAACTCTTTTCTGTTAAATAAGCTGGGCGAAAAAATCACGAACGACAAATTAACAATTACCGACCGGCCACACCTGCCGCGTAGTTTTGGAGCGCGCTGGTTCGACGGCGAAGGCGTTGCCACCTGCGAGCGGACGATTATTGACAAAGGCGTGTTGCAGAGCTACTTTATAGACACATACAATTCGCTGAAAATGAAAGTGATGCCAAGCATTTCCTCCCCATCCATCCTTGTCGCCGGATTGGGCAGTCGCAATTTTGAGGGATTGATGAAAACGATGGGCAAGGGCATCTGGGTAACCGCATTTAACGGCGGAAACTGCAACCCCACAACCGGCGACTTCTCGTTCGGAATCGAAGGATTTTTGGTTGAAAATGGCATCCTCGTGCAAGCAATCGGCGAAATGAACATTACCGGAAACATGCTCTCGCTTTGGGATGCACTCGTAGAGCCGGGCAACGATCCACGCAAAAACTCTTCGTACCGGATTCCATCGCTCCTGTTTTCCGATATTAGTTTTAGCGGATGTTAAATTGAAAGTTTCGTAGAGGGCTATCTCAAAAGGCTGTTTCTGAGGTTGTCATTGCGGGATCCGACCCGCAATCTCCCGAGCGCGAGCCATTCCATGCTACATGGTAGTCGCGGCACGCCACGACCCTACCACCTTGAATTCGTAAGGGCGCGATTAATCGCGCCCCTACAACCTTGAATTTGAAACTCACTCCTCATAAACCCCAAACAAGCCCGAGCTGGTAATTGTCTCGGCATCAATGGCCAGTTGGCGGCTACTACTGTTATTGTAGAAGCTAACGCTGGCTTTGCCGTCTTTATTTGCCTTTACATCGGGGTTCCAATACAGGGTGCGGCGGAAATCATCTTCATTTGGCATAATGGTGTATTCGTATTTGGGACTGAAAAACTCTTTGCTGTAGGAATAGCCCTGTAGCAGGCTGTGGCGGATGCCTTTTCGCTCGGCACGGAAACGTCCATCGGGGTATTTCTTTATCATAATGCGCACATAGCCGTCCCGTAGCATTTGCAGCTTTCTATCAAGATCATTTAAGGTCTGAAATCGTTTATACATATCGACCTGCATATCTTTAACATCCCATCCTTCTCCAGTAGGTGTCGGCCCTGATGCTCCAGGTTTTGGCTCCCCTCCGGGCGGCAGTTTGCTGGATGCACTTAAATAGCCATGCTTTTGGTTATGTAGCTTTTGAATCTGCCAAGCATCGCCTCCTGATCTTTGGTCGGCAAATTCAATCTTTTCCACTTCATATAGCGAGATATTTCTCAACTCGCTATCAGGTATGGGCATGGTATCGCTAGCGTATGTGAACTGGGCTGGCTGATTGATATAGTAATAATATTCAACGCCGGATTCGTTGTAAACGGAAAAATTCTCGTTGGTCTTAATCAAAAATTCGAGCAGGCTACCGCCTACATAATCTCCCTTGTCCATTATCTTATCTACTTCTTTCGTAACATCGTAGGCTATATCTATCTTTGGCGCCGGTGTATCCGGTGTTTTGGCGGTTACGGTTACGCTTTGCAGCAGGTGCTCGCGTTCATTCATTTGCAGCAGGATTGAGTCAACGGCTATGCTGTCTGCCGCAAACTTTTCGGCAGCGGCGGCCAGGACGGACTGTTTTTCCCTGTTCCTTTCCCTCAACCGGGTCTCATAGCCTTTGTACAACAGCGGAACGGGGCCAAACAGGCGGTTGAGCACGGTTTGGTAGTCTTTCTTTTTGTTCTTTTCCTTGGTCTGCAAAACTATGTCCCAGTCGCCCTTAATATCCCGTGTATAAACGCTGAACTGTCCATTTTCATCTGTCAGGGTAGCTTCGTGCAGGATGCCCAGGCTGTCGTTTTGAAGGATAATGGCTATATCCACGCCCTTTTTCTTTTTGTTGCGGGTAAACGACTTCACAAAGCCGTCTATTAAAATGCCCTTTTCTGCCGGCTGGTTTAGCTGAAAATCGTCCAGTCCGGCCATTCTTTCCCACACGTAGCGTCGCCAGCCCTGGGTTAATACCAGCAAATCCAGGCCGGATTTCCGCTGTTCATCGTCCTTTTCAAAATAATATCCCGGGTTTTCGATATAGCCTTTCAGGTCGGAGGATAACAGCATGTTGGTCAGCACATTGTCGGCATAAGATGTTGCCGTAATTGTGCCTGCATCCTTTATTGATAGCGAGAAGCCTGTTTCTACGGGCTGGTTATCGGGGCCGGTCAGTTCAAAATCCATATCCACTTTTTCCAAAGGGGAATAGATTCTTTTGTTCTGCTTTTTGGTAATGGTTAACTGTTTGTCGTTGCGGTTGATAAAAACCAGCCGTTCACTCAAAACGCGCCCCTCCCTGTCGTAGATTGTCAGCTGGTTAACGCCTGTTTCCAGCTCCTTTAGGGGGAATCTGGCGATAGCCCGGTTGGCGGTTGCCATGCTTAACTCGGCAAAGGCATTTACCCGTCCGCGGCACGAGGCGGTTATGCCAATCGTTTCGGGAAATGTATTGTTGTTCCTGTACACGGCGACTTGCAATACCTCGCTGTTGCTGTTGTCCACCTGCATCACATAGCCTGCCGGATTGCTTTTGGGCAGTTTTTCGCTGTGTTTCTTGTTATTGTATTCTATTTCGGCAGTATAATTATCTTCTGTGGGGGTCAGGTAAAAATAGCCCATCCCCTGATGAACGCTTTGAAAATCGGCAACGACTTCTTTCCTTGCATTGTAAACCTTTCCTTTCACCTCAACACTCATCCCGTTTTCGTCCGTTGCCTTAAAGGCGACCTTCGATTCAATGCCCCTTACCAGATTACCACCCTCGGGGAAGAAATTAACATTTATCTTACCTGATTTATCCCTGTTAACTCGTCTATTGGGAACGGAAAGCCGGAGAGCGGTCATTTTCTTTTTGCTGTAATCGCCTTCCTTTTCGGGCTGGTCGTAAACGGGGAACACCCTTGAAAACACACATTCTTCATCGAAGTTCAGCATGTAGCGCGTGTAAGCCCGCACCTGATAAAAGCCTGCATGTAACTTGTTTCCGGCCAGGAGAAACTCGCCATGGCACTGTCCGTTTTCCACCAGCAGCTTGCGGCTGTCGGCTACATTTCCCTCGGGGTCAAGCAGTTCGACATACAATGTGCGGCTGACATCGGTAGCGATATTGGCATCGGCCACATTCACGTAGCATTTAAACCAGATGTTTTCGCCCATAAAGTAGCTGCTGTTGTCGAAGTGCAGATAGACTTTTTCCTGCGGGTAGTAATCGGTGAAAGCATTAATATTTTCTACAAAAGAGTATAATTTTTGGCGGGCCGAATCTTGCTGGGCTGATGCAGACGGGCTGCAAAGAAGAAGCAGGGTGAGGATGAATGCTGGCTTTTTCATGGCAAATGGATGTTAAATGGTGAAATTAACTGTAAGTTTTACACTTTCAGATTGATATTAACTTTCCAAATGTAATGAAAAATAAAATATGTATGCTATTATTTCGTGTAAAATTTTAATTCAAAGTTAAAAGTTAGGGGCGGGGCAAATGCATGAAAAAGGGTTCACCGATAACACCCCGTATTTAGTCCCATGCGGGACTAGACCAGTTTTGCCGGTGAACCGAAAAAAGCCCTTCGGACTTTTTTCATGCGTTTGCCTTAAAGTTAGGGGCGGGTTTAAAACCCGCCCCTACACAAACTTCTTTAGAGTTTATAGAATTGCTCCCAGCCTTTACGTGGAGGAGTTCCTGCCAGCAAAGCGTTTGCAAATTCGTTGTTAGTGATTTGTTTCAATCGCCTGTCGAATTCAAGTTTTACATTCAGCTGTTGGGCTATTGTTCCCAATGCGAATGTTTGGGCCAGTGGTCCGTGAATTTCAAACGGCGAGCGTGTGGCTTCCAGTCCTTGGCACGACAGCAAGAAATTGGCAAAGTGGTCGGATGGGCTTTTAGGCACTTCCGGCAATTTAGAGGCCATTTCTTTGGCTTTTTCTTCCGGTATAATCGAGAGGGTGCTTCCGTGAGAACCGCCCTTGAATGTCAAGTCTTTGCTATAAATGATTTTCCCCGGATTGAGTTCGGCTTTTTTAATTTTTCCGGTATTGCCCGCAGCAGGTATATTCGCGGCTAGTTCCGAGGCGCCGTATCCTTTCGGCAGTTCGGGTTCGTTACCTACGCCGTCGTACCAGGTAATGTCGAGAGGCGGCATTCCCGCACGTTGTGGGAAGCGGAATTGCAAGGTAGAAGCAAGCGGATAGAAGTAATCGTTATGTCCCACTATTTTAAGCGGATTTACTTCGTAAGGCAATCCCAACTCAAGAAATTCGTGAACGGTATCCATGATATGCGCACCCCAGTCGCCGAGGGCTCCCAAGCCAAAATCGTACCAGCTACGCCATTCGCCTTCGTGGTATTTCTTGCTGTAATCGTGGTATTTAGCCGCCGATAACCAGGTGTCCCAGTCCAATGTAGCAGGTTTTGGGTCGGCATCGGGGTATTTGTATATATTGGGGTCGAAGCCGTGCCATCTGCGCGATCCGTTCATGTGCGCCGTAACAGCCGTTACATTTTTAATGATACCGGCATCTTTCCAAGCTTTAAACTGGAAGTAATTGGCATCGGAATGTCCCTGATTACCTACCTGTGTTACCACATTGTATTTTCGGGCAGCCTGCATCATCAGTTCTACTTCGAGGAAAGTGCGTGCCATGGGTTTTTCTACATACACATGTTTACCCAGCGACATCGCCAGCATGGAGATGGGGAAATGCGCGAAATCGGGCGTACAAACAAAAACCGCCTCAATATCTTTTGCCATAGCATCAAACATTTTACGGAAGTCCTGGAATTGGCGGACATTGGGGTATTTTGCTATGCTTTTTTGTGTATGGGGCGCTCCCATATCCACATCGCACAATGCAACAATATTAGCCAGCTGTGTGCGTTCTACCGACTCAAGGACTTGTTCGCCCCGATGACCGATACCTACGAAAGCGACATTGACGCGCCGACCGGCGTTTGCCACATTTTTCTGATTAGCGGAGCCTACCGCACTTAAATCTAATCCTCCGGCGGCGAGTCCTGCGGATGCCATAGCGGCTGTTTTTAAAAAATTTCTGCGTGTTACCATGATATTATTTAATTAGCATTAGGAATATTAGCGGATGTGCAGCCAACAAAGTGGCTTCTTGTATCTTATCTGTTCCATCAAACAGCTAAAAAATACGCTGCTCGCAAATTTAACGATTTAATTTAATTATTACTATAATAAGTCGGGAAAAAGTTTTCAAAGTATCAGGTTCAAAGTTGTAGGGGCGCGATTAATCGCGCCTTTACTTACGAATTCAAGGTGGTAGGGTCGTAGCGTGCCGCGACCGCCATACACAGCCATTTCGTAGCATGGGATGTCTCGCGCTCAGGAGATTGCTGGTCGCGGCCTGCAATGACAGTTGGGGTGTGGGTCAATTCGTTATCAATGGTCGCGGCACGCTACGAGCATTCCTCACCCCCGGCTCCCAGGGCAAGCGCATGAAAAAATTTAGTACTACTATTACGAATGAGATTCCTCCCTTTGGTCGGAATGACTCACCTGTTGGTGGTTTAAGGGATGAGGAAGTGGCGGCTTCGCCGCCACTTCCTCATCCCCTCTCCCAAAAAGGAGACTGTCATTGGTAGCGTAGCGAGAATTGGAAATAGACGTAGTCAAATCCCTGCTCATATCAGCAATTTTACCGAAAGGTATAAGCGCTAAAAAAAATACTCCGTGTAACTCTGTGGTTAAAAAACTTTACTGTAAAACCCGATAAATCAGCGTTTGCTATTCAAATCGGCCAGTACGCTATTTATCTTCTCAAATGTGGTTGGATGTGCGGGGACAAGAGGCAGGCGCAATACGTTTTCGGCATACCCCATGATGTTGAGCGCGCTTTTTATGCCGGCAGGACTGCCATCAACAAAAAGCAGCTTAACCAATTCGCAAAAACTAGTGTGAATAGTCTGTGCATTGGCGTGGTCGCCCTCAAGAGCCAAGCGCACCATGTTTCCAAATTCTTTTGGAAAAACGTTCGCAATCACCGAGATAACTCCGATGGCGCCCAATTTTATAAGCGGAAAAGCAAGTCCGTCATCCCCCGAAATCACATCGAAGTTGGCCGGTTTTTGCTTGATAATATCTTCTATTTGATCTATATTGCCCGATGCTTCTTTTACGGCAATCACGTTCTCCAATTCGTTGGCAATGCGTAAAGTTGTTTCGGCAGTCATGTTCACCCCCGTTCGTCCGGGCACATTGTACAGAATTACCGGAATCGGTGAAGCTTCGGCAATAGCCTTATAATGACGGTAAAGCCCCTCTTGAGTAGGTTTATTGTAGTAGGGAGTAACCGATAAAATCGCATCTATCCCTCCGAAATCGTCGGTTTTCAGCTGTTCAACAATAGCATTTGTATTATTTCCGCCAAGGCCCAAAACAATGGGAAGACTTCCGCGCACACGCTTTACGACAAGCCTGATTATTTTTACTTTTTCGTCAGCGCTCAAAGTCGGCGTTTCGGCTGTGGTTCCTAAAGCAACGATATAATCTGTCCCATTTTGAATCTGATAGTCGATAAGTTTGCTAAGGGCATCGTAATCAACACTCTCATTCTCCTTGAAAGGAGTTACCAACGCTACTCCCAACCCCCTTAGATTCAATTTGGCCATAAAAACAGATGTTTGAACTGGATGCAAAGGTAAATAAATAAGTGAAAAGTGAAAAGCTAATAGTGAAAAAAAATGTGCCATGGGAATAATGTGAATAATTTAGGAGATTGCGGGTCGGAGCCTGCAATGACAGATATAAAAGTGGTCGTGGCACGCCACGACCCTACATTATTCACATTGGTATATTGGCATATTTGTTTGTATCTTTGCCCTGAATTAGTTTATGCCAATGCCTATCAAACCATACAACGATTTCGGGGACTTTCTTGCGCGGCAATTTCCGTTCAAAGTGCAGAAAATATCGGTGAATGCCGGTTTTACGTGCCCCAACAGGGATGGATTGAAAGGTAGCGGCGGATGTAGCTATTGCAACAATCAAAGTTTTAGCCCGGGCTATGGCGACAATCAACTTTCGGTCGGGCAACAACTAAGCGATGGCATAAATTTTTTCTCCCGCAAATATCCGGCGATGAAATACCTGGCCTATTTTCAGTCTTATACCAATACCTACGACCGGCTGGAATCGCTTATCGCCAAATACGAGGAGGCGCTGGCTTTTCCTGATGTAGTGGGATTAATCGTAGGAACGCGTCCCGATTGTATGCCCGGTGAGCTGCTGGATTATTTTGCCCGTTTGAAAGACAAAACATTCCTGCTGATAGAATATGGCATTGAATCGACGCTCGATTCAACACTCGAAGCCATCAATCGCGGGCACAGCTACGCCGAAAGCGTTGAAACCGTCAAACGCACACACGAAAGAGGGATTTACACCGGAGCCCACATCATACTGGGATTGCCCGGCGAATCGAAGGAGCAAATAGTGGCTCATGCCGCCCGCTTGTCGGAACTGCCATTGACAACCATCAAGCTGCACCAACTGCAACTGATAAAGGGAACCGTGATGGCAAAACAATTTGCCGAAAACCCCGAACTGTTCCATTTATTCGATGTGGATGAATACATAGATGTGTGTGTGGACTTTGCCGAGAGATTGAACCCCGGGTTTGTCATCGAACGTTTTGTGTCGCAATCGCCCAAATCGTTGTTGATTGCGCCGGACTGGGGACTGAAAAACCATGAATTTACAGCCAAAGTAATCAAACGCTTCGGGGAAAGAAACACCTGGCAAGGCCGGTTATACACCAAAAGCACAGAACAATGAAAGAATCGTATCACGAAGAAGAAGTTTTTGAGAACAGGACATTCATCGCCCAGGATATAAGTAATGCCGTATTTGAATATTGCCGGCTTGTCAAGTGCAACTTATCGGGAATAGTACTGAATGGAGGCCGTTTTGTGGACTGCGAACTGGTGGATTGCAACCTGTCAATGTCCCGTTTTGCCGAAACCCAACTGTCGAATGTGAGTTTCGATAACTGCAAACTGTTGGGATGCAATTTTAGCGGGGTGTCGGCATTTTTGTTCGATGTAAAGTTCAAAAAATGCATTCTCGACTATGCCTCTTTCGAGAAACTAAAAATGCCCAAAACACCCTTTATCGACTGTTCGATGAAAGGCGCCGACTTCAGCAATGCCGACCTCAGTTCATCCGAATTTATCCGCACCGACCTGACCGATGCCGTTTTCGGACGAACCAAACTCTGCAAAGCCAACCTCACAACCGCCTATTCCTACATCATAGACCCTGCCGAGAACAACCTGAAACAAGCGCGATTCTCCATAACCGGCCTGTCGGGATTATTGGCGAGATACGATATTGTGATTGAATAAAAAAGCCCCTCCAAACCTCCCCGTGGGGGAGGCTTTTGAACTCCCCTACGGGGATTAGCACATTATTGTTTTTTTAAGGGCTGGCGCAGACTTGCAGTCCGTACCTTTCTCTGTGCTGTTGTACATCAATTATTTGTCGTTGGCACAGGCTGCAAGGCTGTGCCAGCAGAGAGGCTTTTGAAATCCCCCCTACGGGGGGTGGGGGGCTTAGGGAGGAATCTCATCCGTAACAGTAGTACTAAATTTTTCATGTGTTTGTCCTGATTTAGGGGGCTTTTTTTTATTGCTACATTATTGTTTTTTTGTATATTTGCGATTCTAATAGTTAAATAAAAAATCCATGAGAAAAACAATTATTGCATTTGTGTTGTCGGCCTTCGTTGTAGCGGGCTGTACCGAAAAAAAACAACCGGAAACCCTTACGCTGTCCGGATTGAAAAAGGAAAATTTTGAGACTCAGATTGATGGGAAAAAGACCGGGCTTTATGTGTTGAAAAATACCAATGGCGTGGAAGTTTGCATTACAAATTTTGGCGGACGTATTGTATCAATTTTGGTTCCCGATAAGGACGGGGAGCTGAAAGACATCGTTCTTGGATTCGATTCTGTTCAGGATTATGTAAATGTTCCCAGCGATTTCGGCGCTACAATCGGACGCTATGCCAACCGCATCGCCAACGGAAAATTTGTGCTGGATGAAACAGAATACACACTTCCGACAAACAACTTCGGACATACCCTGCACGGCGGACCTAAAGGATTCCAATACGTGGTTTTCGATGCCAATCAGATTGACGACAAAAGTCTGGAACTTACTTACACGGCAAAAGATGGCGAAGAAGGGTTCCCCGGCAATATAACCTGTAAGGTACTGTTCACATTAACAGACGATAACGCCATCGACCTGAAATACGAAGCGGAAACCGACAAGCCGACAATTATAAACATGACCAACCATTCGTACTTCAACTTGGATGGAGACGCCAGCAACAACAATTCCGATTATCTGCTGACTGTTGCCGCAGACGAATATACACCTGTCGATTCTACATTTATGACTACCGGCGAGATTCTTAGGGTGGAAGGCACCGACATGGATTTCCGCACGCCAACAACAGTAGGCAGCCGAATCAACAACTACGACTTTATCCAGTTGAAAAACGGAAATGGCTACGACCACAACTGGGCGCTCAATACGGGAGGCGACCTGTCGAAAGTAGCAGCAACCCTCGAATCGACCAAGACAGGCATCGTTCTGGATGTTTATACAACCGAGCCGGGTATTCAGGTCTATACCGGCAACTTCCTCGACGGCACAGTAACCGGCAAAAAGGGAATTGTTTATAACCAACGGGCAAGCGTATGCCTCGAAACGCAAAAATACCCCGATACCCCCAACAAAAAAGATTGGCCATCAGCCGAACTTCGCCCCGGAGAAAAATACAGCAGCGAAACTATCTTTAAATTTTCGGTGAAGAAATAACGGGAAAACCTTATAATGACAGGAGAGGCCGTCGAATAAGAGTTCAGCACGCAGATGACGCAGATTATTAAAATAATTAATAATCTGCGTTTTTGTTCAGATACTATAATATGAGATCTGCGAAAATCCTGCCGATAACGAATTTGCTATAACAAAAAGCCTAGCCTGTAGCCGCTATACCCCAGAGCAAATGCCTGAAAATAAACAATCAAAAGTCTGCGTTATCACTACGAGATTATACCCGTGGCTAATGTCCATGATTAACAAAGGGTTACCTCCTGCTTTCTGATGAACAAGAAATAATCATTTTTAATCACATTAAAATCACAGTTCTGACAAACACATTAGTCTTCCCAATACAACTTGGGATATACCGGATTGCCGTTGTTCCAGCTGCCCAGGGTTTTCCAATAGCCGGCGTTGGTTTGTAGTTTCCATCCGTTGATAATCATATCTTTCCGGCTTTGAGACATACCGTTTGGCCATGTCAACGAAATGTCCGCCCCTGTTGGCCATCCTGTATTGGCTGTACCATTACCAAATGCATAAACATTGGCGCTAGTTCCAGCGCCACCGGCTATGTCTGTAGTTGCATTAGCCCAGTAGCAATCGGTGATATGGGAATAAACCAAATTTTCACCGCATATTGCAGCTCCCGATACGGTTCCCGTATTGTAACAAGCAACAATATATCCAACTTTCGCTGTCGGAACACCGCCTATACTACCCATGTATTCTCCATTTACACCACAGATACCGCTACCCGATAAAGAGCCTGTATTATAACAAGCTATAACAACACCTGATGAACGAGTAACAATACCGAAAGAAGATCCGCCACTAAAATTACCTGAGTTATAGCAGGCTATAATCATTCCCGAGTTATTACTACTACAGATACCGGCGGCAGATGTTGAGGTAATATTTCCCTTATTATAACAATTCCATATTCTACTGTCATTTATTTCACATATACCGGCTTTAACATTACCGGCCGTATTGTAGCAATGTTTAATCATCCCTCCATTCGTGTTAGTTCTACAAATACCCACTCCTGCCGATGCGGTATTATAGCAATTTTCAATTGTTCCCTTGTTATTATATCCACACACTCCGGGTAAAGGAGCTACGGCTGCAGCGTTATAGCATCCCGAAATAGTCGAGCTACTACCTCCACAAATACCGCCTGCCTGCGATGCTCCTGCTCCGTTTGTACAGGTTACTATTCCGAAATTGCTGCTATCTATAACGTCTCCACTATTAGCTCCACATATTCCGCCAACAGCAGCAGTTCCTGCGATACTACCTTTATTACTGCAATTTGTAATAAGGCCTCCGCTCGCTCCGCATATTCCGCCTCCACCTTCGGCAAATTGGAGTGTTGCTTCATTTTGGCAAAACTTAATTATTCCATTCTGAGAGCTTAATCCGCAAATACTGCCAACGAAGCTATTAGCTACTATCGAACCTGATGTTATTGATACATTACTGATTTCGCCATCAATAATTCCAAATAAACCGACATAATTATTATTCCCCGTTATTTTCAATCGGCTAAGACCAAATCCATTACCATCAAACACTCCCGTAAAAGAGGCGGAGGGCTTTCCCACCGGCGTCCATTCTTCCTCCAGCAAATCAAGGTCGGCTTCCAGTTCGTAGTGTCCGTCCAGTGTAGTGGCATCGGTGTTTATCAACTGAAACTCGGCGTAACTGCCAATGGGTATATTGCCTGCCGAATTGGTATCGCGGAAAACCAGGTTGCCGCCGAAGAATTTTAACCGTATCCGTTCGCTGGCTTTGCGACCGACCAGTACAGGACTTCCACCGTTAAGTTGAATACTGCGAATGGTTTTTGTTACATAGGGAGCTACAAAGCTAATCGTGCCATCTGTCGGTAACGCGTAGCTGTTATTTGTCCCATCGGTAAAGTTCACTTTAATGGTTGTGCCTGTTGCAAGGCCGTCCAATAACAATGTGGCGCCGGCGGCAGATGCTTCGCCGCTTTGCGATGGAGCGCCATCGTCCCATGGATTAATTGTTCCCGCACCGCTTGTCGCTGTTTCGTTGACGGTAATGGTATAGATATGTTGTTTGCCTTGCTCAAAAACAGCATTATCGGGTATGCTCCACACATAAAGCTCGCCGCCAATGTTGAATGTTACTTTGCGGTTGGCAAATTCACCAGCGGCCTGTGGTATCAATATGGCCTCAAACGATGCATCGGAACCTGTTTCTGTTGCTACTTTGAGCGCCGCAAATGCTGTTGAGAGGGTTTTCCCGCTAAGCGTGGCATCGGAGAGGGCAAATTGAGCCGTAGCAGGCATTCCGGCAATGGACGCTGTTGCCGAACTGAAATCTGCTGCCGCCATGCCATTGCCTTTCACCACATTAAGAATCAACTTGCTCAGACGGTGGGTGAATTGCAGGGTAGCCGGTTCGGTTTGGCTTTTAGCCTTGTTTTTCACATTGTTGCTGTAAAGCAAATCAATAGCCGCCGGATTGCTTTGCAGCGACACGTTTACCGGATAGCTGAAATTGGTAATTGACTCACTATAAGGGTAATAAGCCACAAAATCTACATTACCCGATTGGGGATAATAGATTGTTGCATTATCGTTAGCCGGTTCAAAATTGGATGTTGAGCTGTTTCCGGTTACTGCATGATATTCGCTGTTTGCAGCCAGACTGCTGCTGATAGTACCACCGGCAGCTATCATGTAAATACCAATGGAATCGTCTGCCAACCATTGGTTTCCTTGGGCCGTTGTGCGAGTGCGGGATACATTATCAACGGTGATTTGCGTAACAAAACTAACGGGAGTTCGATCATCACCCGAATACAAATCTTCGTCCTGCGAACAAGCAGGCAAAAGTATTACGACTGCCAATAACATCAATTTTACTGCACTAAAAAGTTTGAATGTTTTCATATTGTTGGGTGTTAGAAGTTTGCTATGCTATTAGTATAACAATGTTATAGATAAGTTCTTTAAAATTCAAATTTCTTACATAATATTTTAGGGTTATTTTTTCAGACATAGCAAAAAAACAGACGCACCAAATTTTGCATCGCTGCTTAAAACCTGAAACTTTCGGCCCAAATACTTTAATCGTAATCAAAAATAGTTTATATTTGCTTTATCCTTTTCAGGAACCCTGAAAACAACAAAACTAAAATTCGATAAAATCATAGATGGAGCATATTGTACAACTATTAAACCGGAAAAAACTGCAGATATTCTTTTTGTTTTACGTGCTGCTGATTTTGCCGTTACTCACTCCTTTGGCGCAGAATATTCCGTTTAGCGAATCGGCTTATATATTGGTTATTAACACCTTGCTGTTTGTTGGAATAAGCTTGTTTTCGTTTTTTCTTTCGCCAAAAGCCGAAAAAGCAGTTTACACCGTTTTGCTGGTATTTTCGATGATACCGGGCGCCATGTTCCTGGGCTATCTGCTCTTTGCCCGCGTGCTGCTCGAGACAAACAGCATCACCAGCCTCTTTGAAACAAATCCCGAGGAAAGCAAGGAATTTGTGATGAACTACTTCAATGTATGGGTTGCCGGCGGGGTGATTCTTTACGTTATATTGCCCGTTGTAATGATATTGAGGATGCGTTCGTACCGTCCTTTACCCATCCGAAAACACACAGTTCTATTCGCCGGTTCGTTGGTTGCCATACTCTGCATTGTTTTTATTTCGAGATTGTCTCAATCGGTCTATTTTATTAATTTCTATCACCAGTTTGTGTCGTATAAAATGCGTCTTTATAATGAGAATAAAGGCATTGTAAACCGGCAGAACCTTGATTATGAGGTAAAAATGGATGCTGCCGACACACAAGCTCAAACACTGGTGGTGGTTATCGGCGAATCGCTCACCCGCCGCCACATGCAACTTTATGGTTACGGACGAGAAACCAACCCGAGGCTGACAGCAAAAGCCGACAGTATTTTTGTGTATGCCGATGTGGTTTCGCCCCAAGTACATACAATACCGGTTATCCGTTCGGTACTTACTTTATCGGATAAGTACCACCCCGAATATTTCATCGAAAAACCTTCGTTGTTTGAACTGTTCAACCGTGCCGGATACGACACCTATTTCATCAGCAACCAGGCCTTCGGTAAAAAGTTCGGCACAAGCTACGATGTGCTGCTGAAACTCGCCAAGCGCCAATCCGACCTCTCGACACAGAAACGTAACGACGAGGTGGTATTGCCTGCGGTCGGTCAAATCCTCGAAAAAGACAGCAGCAGGAACAAGCTGATAGTCATTCACCTGATAGGGAACCACATGGCCTACAAATTCAGGTATTCGCCTGCGTTCAACCTGTTCGACCACCAGAAAGACCGATTCATCAAAGATGCCGGTTATATAAACGAAGAGGCAAAAACAACCATCGACCAATACGACAACTCGGTGGCCTACAACGATTACATAATAGCCAGCATTATCGACTTGCTGAACCGGAAAGGGAACGAAAATTCGGCGATGGTTTACTTTTCGGACCATGGCGAAGAATTGTACGATTTCCGCAAATTTGCAGGCCATGCCTACGAAAAGGTGTCGGCAGCAATGTGCGAAATTCCTTTTTTGGTTTGGATGTCGGAAGATTTTAAGGAAAAACGCCCCGACCTTGTTTTCGATGTCAACCGCCCCTACTCCATTGCCGATTTCGTCTTCTCCGTATCCGATTTGGCCGGATTGACCTACCCCGATTACGAAGATTCACGCAGCATTTTTTCGGCTCGTTTCGAGCCCGGTCAACGATGGGTGGGCGATATTCCGTATGAGGAATTAAAGGGACATTAGTTATGCGAATAAGGGTCGAAACCTCAAGGGGCATAATTAACTAATTCTTATAACTCTCCCAAAGAGACGAATAAACGGCTTCCCTTGCTTCTTCCAGCAATTGGGATATATCTTCTTCCGATAAATTTTCGGTGGGAATCGGGTCGTGGATAATGAGTTCCAGCTTGCCCGGATTGATGAGGTAGGTATGTATTTTCATCACGTTGTAAGGCCCATTCAGCGTAATGGGGACGATGGGGAGTTTCATTTGCTGCGCGATGATAAAAGCGCCCTTTTTAAATTTGCCCATCTGGCCGGTGTGCGTTCTCGATCCTTCGGGGAAGATGGTCAAGGAGTCGCCTTTTTTCAGCTCTTGTTTAGCCTTGGTAATCGTCTCTTTCATCGACTTCAAGCTCGACTGATTGACAAATATATGTCCGGCGATTTCCGATGCCTTGCCTATAAACGGTAACTTGCGAAGTTCGTGTTTTTGCACCCATTTAATATTGTGATTGAGGTAGCCATATACAAGAAATATGTCGAAAGCGCTTTGATGGTTCGGCGTGAAAATATAGGAAGCCTTTGGGTCGAGTTTTTCAGCTCCCCTCACCGTTATACTGCATAAAGCCACCCTGCAAGCCAGTTTCGCCCAATACCTTGGAATTTTACAACCCCAAAAACTTTTATTCCCGATACTGCATCCTATCATAACCATCAGGGCGACCAATATGGTAGCCGGAACCATTACCGGCAGGAAGATAAGGAACTGATAGATAATCATTAAAAACTTTCTCATCGAAGCAAAAATAATAATTGACCGTACAAAAATACAATTTTTGCTTCAAAATTGCTATACGCCTCCAAAACTTTAGTGTTTGTGGACGAGAAAGCAGGCTAAATCCCCTGCATATATTGTCCGTAAGACATTCAGCTCAGTATTCGTGTATCCCCTACGGGGAAAAATGGCAGATTGTAATTCCATTTTTCTATTGATATGTAAGCCCGATGGGCTATGATTTTGAGGACTAAACACAGGGGTTTGCTGGTGATCCATTATTAACGTGGGCAGCGCCACAAACAAGAAAATGCCCGAAACAGGCGCCCGCACAACACTCTTCTTTAAAAAGAATGCGTACAATTTACTCAAAAATGATTTGCTTATTTTACCGCTATCTTGCGGGTAGCGCCGTCAATCTTCAAAATATAATAACCTTTGGGTAGTGTTATTACGCTTTCGCAGAGGCCTGACTTGATATTTGCGCTTAAAACCTTAGAACCGATAATACTGAAGATTTCGACTTTCGTATTCAGGGTTGTTGTAGTTACCAAAACCTTTTCGTTGTTGATGGTAAGTTCTACGCTTTGCTTGTCAGAATCGGCAACAGAATTTCTGTCCGGGCTTTGGGAAAAGCCTGAAATGGAAACTCCTAAGAGTAAAAATATGAGTATAATTTTTAATGACTTCATAATTTGCCAATCTCTTACAACTGCAAATATAATACTTTTTTGGAATAATTACTACTTTTCTTATAATTTTTCGCACATATTTTCGTTTGCCAGCATTGTATTCGGAAAAATTTGGCGAGCTTCATTCAATAAGGGTTCATAATCTTCGTATCGCGAGGAGAAATGGCCGAGCATAAGTTTCTTTACATTAGCCAGTTGCGCTATTTTGGCAGCGCCTTTTGCCGTAGAATGCCCCGTCATCCTGGCCTTTATGGCATCTTCGTCCGAAAAGGTGGCTTCGTGGTAGAGCAAATCAACCCCTTCGATAAGGGGAACAATGGCCTCGCTATATGCCGTATCGGAGCAATAGGCGTAGCTGCGGGCCGGATCGGCAGGTTTTGTCAGGCGGTCGTTCGGAATTTTCAGGCCATCGGGTGTTGTATAACCGGCTCCTTTTTTTATGGCGGCCACTTCTTTGAGGGGGATGTCATAAAATTTAATCATGTCTCCAATAATGTGCCTGTCGCCTTCCTGCTCCTGAAACAAAAAACCGGCGCATGGAACACGGTGATTGAGCGGAATTGCAGTTACCTTCACCGAGCGGTCGTGGTATATAACTTCTGCTTTTTGGGGATTAAACTCCTCTATTTTGACCTCGAAAGGCAAATCGCGGCAAAAATAATCGAGTTGAGGGCGCAGAATCATTTCGGTATCGGGTACGGCATGGATAAATAAATTGCCTGTCCGCCCCAAAAGCGCCAGGGTCGAGATTAATCCTATCAGGCCAAAACAATGATCGCCATGCAGGTGGGAGATGAAAATGTGATTGAGCCGATTGAAGCGCAGCCGGTTTTTGCGAAATTGCAATTGAGCGCCTTCGCCACAATCAATCATAAACAGTTTATCGCGGATGTCGATAACCTGAGAGGAGGGGTAATGTTTCATGGTCGGCAGGGCCGACCCGCAGCCCAATATATGAACATCGAAGCGTTGCATTATGCTATATGTATCAGTTTATGAATCTGTAAACTAAGCGACCATTGCGGATGCGATTTAATTAAATCGACACAGTAATCGACGTTCTCCCTGTTTAATTTGTCGCCATCAAAAATGGGACTCAGAAAATAGTTACCGGCGGGCGGCAATAGCGAAATATCGGGCAAGGCATCTCCTTTTTGCAGCGGAATCCTTATCTCATTTACCCGGGGTATTATTTTCCTCACATCCTCGTAATTTTCCTTCGGACTGCACGAAATATAATCAATGAATGAGGGTACCGGCAAGCTGCCATTTGTTTCGATAGCCTGTTTGTATCCTGCATTTTTAAAGACTTCGAGATGGTCGTTTGTCAATTGTATTGTTGGTTCGCCGCCCGTCCATATAATCCATTTACAGGGATAGGGCTTTATTTCGTCCAGTATTTCGCCGACATCCATATCTTTGCCCGCAGAAAAATCGGTATCGCAGAATGCACAGGACAGATTGCATTTTGCCAACCGGATAAAGATGGAGGGTTGGCCTGTGCGAGCGCCTTCACCCTGCAATGAGTAAAACAACTCATTTACAATCAACTTCATATCTGGCCGATGTTTTAGGCGTTTCGGATACTTCCACGGCATACAACCGGGGTAGTTTACCACTGAATAGATGAAACAAATATTCCGCCATATTTTCGGCGCTGGGATTGAAACCGAAAACATCGTTCAAGTGCCTGTGATCGAGGGTTGTATCAATGTAGTCTTTCACAAAGTCCAAATCGCGGTAATCGGTTACAAAGCCCACATCGTTCAATGTTTCCGACCGAAGGTGCAGGATTACAATGTAATTGTGCCCGTGAAGCCTGGCGCATGGGTGCCCATCCGGTAAGCCGTTTAGTATATGTGAGGCCGAAAAAGCAAACTGTTTACTTATCTTATACATAGTTTTGTTTTGTATGCTGTGATTATTCAATTTTCAGGTAGGCCCATACCGGATAATGATCCGAGTATTTCACTTTATCAATCGTACAATTATACGACTTGATGTTTGAAGAGTGCAGGATAAAATCAATCTTGAACCAGAAATGGTTTTCGTGGTATGTAATTCGTGGGCCAAATTCATTTTCTACATACGAATCAATCAAATCACCTTTCAGCTTGTGGTATGCATACGATATGGGGGTGTCGTTAAAATCACCGCACACAATCATTCCGTCCGCATCTTGTTCCTTGATGCAGGCTTCCAGCGTTTCGGCCTGAGAAGCTCTTTTCCTGAAAGCATGTCCCAATCTTTG
The DNA here is from genome assembly GCF_054601255.1 of Viscerimonas tarda. Taxonomy (NCBI): domain Bacteria; kingdom Pseudomonadati; phylum Bacteroidota; class Bacteroidia; order Bacteroidales; family Dysgonomonadaceae; genus Viscerimonas; species Viscerimonas tarda. The sequence goes on from NZ_BAAHWV010000031.1 coordinate 30,910, forward strand.
CCTGATATTATTGGCTATGTCATCAATTTTAACGCTGGATGTCTCTTTCAGGAATTTGTTGTACAATTCTCTGTCTTCTTCGGTCAGTCCGTTACTTTCCAGGTGGTTATTCACTACTGCAATAATCTTTCCATTGATATTTAACTTGAATAAGGCCGAACCATTGTCCGATTCGTAGGGAATATCTTTGCTGCTGATTATCGGATATTTAGAAAAACAGGCAACGCCGTATGTATAAGCTTTTTCTTCCGGTCGGAGATTCACTACCGAATAGTATGGATAATTTTTCAGCCGTTTGTGTATATTCTTCATATTGGCCTTGCTCAGGTTTTTCAATGCCACATATTCCTGAATGCAAACTATATCGGCTCCACTGTTGCGGATATATTCAATCACCTGATTATCTTCGTTCGGTTTATTCAGGTCTTCGTGCCACTTAAACGCCATAACATTGTACGACAGAAACTTAATGCTACCCTCGGGAAACTCTTTTTTACCCACATTCAGCGGGAAATAGGTAGTAACAGGCTTTATGCACAGCAAAAGCGCTGCCACAGCAACCAACAGGAAACGCCACTTCCGGCAAATCAGCCAAAAAACAACAAATGCCACATTGATGGCAAGAATAAACGGAAAAGCAAGTCCTGCATAAGCAAACACAATCATTTTTTCGGGCGATACATACCACGAAAGACAGGCCATAAACAAAAACAGCATGGCAACTACATTGGCTGCAAAAACAATGTATCCGCTAAATCTGGCAATATTTATTTTACTTGTTACTGGCATCAAACAACCGTTTTTTTTCTTCACTTGTTAAACTACTGTAGCCGGAAGCTTTTATCTTATCCAGAATTTTGTCAATATTCTCTGTCTCCTGATGTTTTCGCTGGTTATACTCCTGATCGGTTTCCTGCTTTCGGTATTTAACTTTCATCTTTTTCGGCCCGGGCTTAAACAAATTAAATATCCGGTCGATTATACGATTCAGCCATCCGGTGATGTCTCTTCCTTTCAGGTATTCCCTGGCAAAAACATAGCCCAATATGGCGCCGCCGATATGAGCGATATGCCCGCCCGGATTATCGGAGCTGCCAAGTTCCAGAAAATCGAGTATAAATATAAAAATGGCAATATATACAATTTTTATCCGCCCCAGAAACAACAACATCAATTCTTGCTGAGGCCGGTAAAATGCCGATGCAAGAATGATGGCCATAACAGATGCCGATGCGCCAATCATAAGCGAATGGGGCATTTCGCGGTAATAGGGGATGGTATTGAAGGCCAGGATGTACAAGGCTGCACCGGCCAATCCGCCCAAAATATACAGCCCGCCCATATTTTTCTGGCTGAAATTCGTCAGGAATATTTTTCCAAACCAATACAATAGAAGCATATTGAAAAAGATATGGAAAAAACCGGCATGGACAAACATGTATGTCAGCAGCGTCCAGGGGTGCGAAAGCAAGCCGGATGTGCTTGCCGGAACCCCCACCCAATAGCGGATGTCAGGCATATCCAATTTGAATAGCGTGCCCGTTACGGTCAGTATGCCCAGCGCTATAAAAACAAAGACATTGATAAAGAGCAACTTTACCAAAATATCCCCTGTTTTGAATCTCAACTTCAGATTGTCAATAAAACCGGCCATTCGTTTTGTTTTTATGTCTCCAATACAATATCACAATCAGCCCGAAAAACAAACCTCCCAAGTGAGCAAAATGGGCGACCGAATCTCCGGCCATCTTGGCGAAGCCTAAAAATAATTCGATTAAGCCATAACCTATCACAAAATACTTGGCCTTTATGGGGATGGGAATAGGTATCATAATCAGCTCGGCATTGGGGAATAACATACCAAACGCCAACAATATCCCGAACACGCTACCCGATGCCCCAACCGTAACCCAGCTGACTGTGCCGATAGCCGGATCGGACAGGTAGTCCCACAATTGGAATGTCCAAACCAATTCTTGAGTTAAGCCGGCGCCAATCCCCGTAATCATATAATAGGTAAGAAAACGCTTGGCTCCCCAAACCGATTCGAGTGTCCGTCCAAACATAAACACGGCAAACATGTTAAAGAAAACATGGGTGAATCCGGTCGGGTCGTGCATGAACATGTATGTGATTAGCTGATGAGGCATAAAGTTGTCGGACAAAAAGAAATGAAGTCCGGTGTAAGCCGATATATCTATCCCTTTCCCGAGAAAAATATATTGTACCAGCCAGCACAAAGCATTTATGATAAGTAAATTTTTGGTTACTACCGGAATGGAACCCAAAAATCCGCCCTGTTGATTCATATATTCAATTTTAGTTGCAAAGAAACTGTTTAGATTTTAGTTGATGATGCATCCCGGTGATTCTGAAATTTTTTCCCCGAAAAACTTGAGCATATTCTAAAAATCATGCAAAAATACGGATATTTTTCTTTTTTGCGCCCTATTATCTTGCTATTTGAATTTTTAGCGTTATTATTTTTCGTTTTTTTTTGATACTTACCGAATTATCTTTTATATTTGGCGGTAAATAGTTCAGAGAAGCATTTCACTTATCTTACTATGCCCTAAAAAAATATATGTTTAATTTATTATTTACAATTTACTATTATGAACAAAGCGGATCTTGTTAGCGCTATCGCAGAAAAGTCGGGTTTGACTAAAGCGGATTCAAAGAAAGCATTAGATGCTTTTATTGATTCAGTATCAGAAGAGTTGAAAAAAGGTGGTAAAATTGCCTTGGTTGGTTTCGGAACATACTCTGTAACCGAAAAGAGCGCCAGAAAAGGGATTAACCCCAGAACTAAAGCAGTTATTGACATTCCTGCCAAGAAAGCGGTTAAGTTCAAAGCTGGAGCTGATTTGGCCGGTCTATAATGTAGTAGTAAAAGCCAATAAGCATAAAAAACAGAAAAAACGAATGTGTCTTTTTCTGTTTTTTGTTGAACGCCCGTTCATTCCTCCCTGTAACACTTTGGTTTGGTTTTGGCTCACCAGCAAACCCCTGTCTTCAGGCATAATCTAAACAGAAAGAATTTTATTCGCCCCCTGCGCTCCTCATAATGACGATACATTAGATTTTGAATCATGTTTCTCCTGTTCTGTCAGGAACAGGAGAAACATGACTTACACCCCCTGGCGCAAGTTTGCAACTTGCGCCAGGGGGCAACGGTAAAGCCAAAGCCGCCGCACAGTTTCTACACCATGCGGCGGCTTGCCTTATAATTGTTTAGCTACTTGCTACTTAACCAGCGCCTTGCTGTTTATAACGCTGCCGTCATCATAAACGGTGCGCTTGATGACAAAGCCCTTTGCCGTTGCCGAAGCCGGTTTGCCGGTCAGGTCGTAATAGCTTTCGGAAACGATGGCTTTGGCGCTGGTAATATTGTCTATACCGGTGCTTGTCCGGGTTACCGTTACCGTCGTTGCGTACACTGTTGCCCAATCCGCAGGATTGGCCGCTGAGCCGTCCGCGATTTCAATTGCCCCCGCGCTGCTGGTAACGAGACAGCCGTCGCCAGAGTCGCTTGTGCAGGAGAAGGCGCCGGCGATGAGCGTTGCCTTGCCGTTGCCGCTGCAATATATCGCCTCTTCGCCGCCGGTGTAAGTTCCACTTTCGACGATTAGCTCGCCGCCGCTCAGGCTAATCCCGCCGGTAACGTTGCCATTTTTTACCGTAATCGTTCCGTCAGATATGTATATGGCGTTTACCTTGGTAGATGTCAGCAGATGGCTGTCGAAGTCAATCGTGTAGGCTTTTGCGTCGTCCAATATGATTTCGCTTGATACTGCTACGTTCTGATGCATCGTTATTGTTCCCTCTGGTTCAACGTAGTCGGCGGCTTCTTCCAGCGTTTCGCAGTTTAGCGTGCTGTTGCTGATGGAGAAGACGTAATCGGTGCAGATTCCTGCCGTTACCGTTACGGATGTTGCGCTGTTAAGCCAACCGGTGGCAGGCGATACGGTGGAGCCGCAGGCAAGTATTATTTCTGCGTCGCTGGATACAGACAGACAGCCGTCGCCGGTGTCGTTAGTGCAGGAGAAGCTGCCGTCGATAATCGTAACCTTGCCGTACGCAGACGTTATTGCGTTGTCTTCGCCGCTATAGGAGCCGCTTTCGACAATTAGCCTGCCGTAATACACGATAATGTTGACACCAGTAGTGGCGCCGTTTTTAACCGTTACATTTCCGCTGATTATATTCACGCTTCCGTTGGAGAGGGTCTTACCGTCGAAATCGAGCGTATAGGTTTTAACAAGGTATAGGGAAGCTCCTCCGTTTAGGGTTGCGTCCTGCAGCATCGTTATTGTGCCGTTGTCTTCTACGGCTGCAACTGCTTCATCCAGCGTTTCGTATATAGTCGGACCGTTGCTGATAGAGAAGTTGTCGTTAGGGCCAAGACCGCCTTGCGCGTGCGCCGTTGCGGGCAGAAAGAGAAAGAAGAGAAAGAAGAGAAAGGCGAAGACAGTAACCGCCCGCTGTACCGCCCCGCAATGTGCGCATCTGTACGACAATTTGTACGGGTTATAACCGCTCTGTAGCCGTGTCGTTGATTTTTTGTTAATCCAATTCATGTTTACATTATTTAAATTTAGAAATTGTTTAAAATTTATTCGTCAAATTTTACAGGACGATGAAATAAAATATTCGTTTAATTTTATCGCTATGAAACAAGAAACTTAAGCATTGAGTTTTTGTGTTTCTTCGGCGTATAACAACACGAAAGCCGTGCCGGAACGAATCCGGCACGGCTTGTGCATATAAGTTTTACCACCCTCTAACTCATTGAAATATAGGTGTTTACCCCCCCCCCGCAAGGATTATAACACTCTGAACCAGAGCATTATAAGAGTGCATAACAGCGGGTATATTTTCAGGATAAACTGCCATATTACTAATTGTTAATCTACGCCGCAAAGGTAAGAAATGTTTGGAAAACAGCCAAATAAATTTACAAAATTAGTTTTCTGTTTCCTCAAATGCTGCATTTCTGCTACGCCTTGGTTTTGCCTGGTTAGTGCGATTGCGCTTAAAATGAGTAACGCTTTTTTCATTGGATTTTTTTAAATATTAGCAAGCCATTTTGAGAAAAATACGTCATAAACGCAATAAACGCCTTTATCTTCTAAAATCATCTCTTTTTCGATAAGCGATTTCATAGAACGATTCACAGAGCTTCCTTGCTTTAATTGATATCTGGTTAAAAAATTTGATGCATTCGGTTGACTTACCGCTCCTTCTTTTGCAATGGCTTTCAATAGATTAAACTGACTATTTGTCAATAAATTACGGTAATTATAATAAATATAATCACGCTCTTCCAAAATTAATCTATGAATTTGCTCAATGTTTTCTCTTGTTATTTTTTTACCGCCATTTTCATACAATCGGTTGAAGAAATATTGCACATAAAACGTGTGAGTTTGGTAATATTCAACAGCTTCTTGTATTAACTCCAGACCAATATTTTTGTCGCGCTCTGCAAATTTTTTACAGATAAAACTGCAATATGTATCAAAATTGATTTTTTCAAGATACAGGAAATCGGAGCTTTGGTAAAAAGGCCGTCCATAATCCGAAAACATGGCCGACAAAAGATGCCTGTTGCTACCCGAAAAAATAAAATGCACATTGGTTAAATGCTGAATATGAGAGCGTAACAATGCCTCAATATTACCTTTTTCGGGATACGAAGTGATTTGTTGAAACTCGTCAAGCGCAACAGCATAATTCGTATTTTGTTGCGATAGATAATGAAATAGTTGCGACAAGTTTTTTTCGTTTTCCTGCCGCGTGGCATAGTCAAGCTCTATTTCGGGCGAGCTTGTAACGGGGTTAAACGATAGTTTGGCGCGTATTCCCGACAAAAGGCCGGCAATTTTTTGCAGATAATTTTTCGACTGGCGTTGTTCCTGTTCAACAATTGCGCTTATAAATAACTTCAAGAAACCGCTTAAATCTTCGGTCGGCATAATATCAACGTAGAGCGTTTGCCAAGCACGCTTTTTTTGCAGATGATAAAATACATTTTTTATCAAACCTGTTTTGCCAATTCGCCGTGGCGAAAGCAAAGTAAGATTTCGTCCATTAATAAGTGCATCGGTAATTTTCTTTGTTTCAACCTCTCTGTCGCAAAAATAATCGGGTGAATGATAGCCTGTTATTAAAAAAGGGTTTTCTATTTGTATCATATTTTTATGATTTTAGAAATTCGCATTTTGCGTAACGCAAAATGCGTAACGCAATTTGTGCAGCGAAGATATGGCTTTTTTCTGAAATAGCAAAAAATAATCGCTTACTAATTGAACTTACAGGGGCACAACTTTACTTAAAGTCTTCCGATAATTTTCCGCTCAAACTGTCCTTGTCTGTTGTGGGCAAAGAAAAAGGTCGCTTTAGCGAATTGAGCGGCTTGTAATTTTTCGCTCTAAAAGTAAAGCTTATTTCAAAACTAATATTGTCCTCATTTGTCAAAAAAACATTATCGCTGTCTGTATCATCGCCGGCAACATACAACATAACCTTTTTCCCCATGCATTGTTGTGGAATATCTTGATCTTCCTTTTGTTTTAATGTTGCCCAAGCTAAAACATTGGGGTAAAACCAGTCAATATCAATGGGATACACCAAGTAATTGACGAAGAAGCAAAGCGTGCTGAAATCCACATCATACGGAAATGTGATGGCATATTCTCTATCCCTCATTTTTGTCAATCGAGGTAAAACGACATAGCCGTTTTCATTATAGGTCTCGCAAAAATCACTTATTACTTTTTTTAAGACACTTTCATCGGCTTCTTTCACAACAATAAGTTTGTCATTTTCTATTTCGTTGTCCGGCAATGTTTTTTGCACAACATTCGTATTTTTTCTTGATTTTTTCAGAAATATTGCAAAAATAAAAAGGGCTAATAGAATTAAAATAATCACTTTCATACTGTTACTTTTTATATTGATAATGACCAATGATGGCGAACCGGAACAGGCAATCCTCCAAAACCTGCCCGCGCCCAATGTTGTGAACAACCAAATAGCGTGTGCCGTCTGCCGATTTTTTATCAACAACCAACCCAATGTGATTAATGCCGCCGCCTAAATCCCAGCAAACAATGTCGCCCGGCTGATAGTCTTTGGGTTGGGTCGTTATTTTCTTCACTGTGCCACTACGGGAGAAAAAAGTCATCAAATTAGGGACACGCCGGTGGTCGATATTGCTATCCGTTCGTTTCATCCCCCAATTTTTCGGGTACTTGCTAAAATGGGCTTTCATATCTTCGTGAACCTCCTTCTGCAAATCAATCCCCAATTTCCGGTAAGCCCTGATAATCACATCCGTACAAACACCCCTGTTCGCAGGCACATCGCCATTAGGATACGAAATTCGGAAATAACCGGGGTCGTACAGCGCCCTCTGCCTCGTCAATACCAAAGTAGAATCGGCCAGCCTGCGATAAAAACCATCCTGCGCAACCAGCGTCGAAACAGTCAGTGCAAGAAAAACCAGATAGAATAACAGTCTTTTCATTGTCGCATTATTGAATAAAGAATACAGCAAAGCTAGGAATTAATTAGCGGATTTGCAATTACAGCCCCCTAAATCCCAGGGAAAATGAAAAAGTCTGAACAGGCTAAGGCTGAAATCCTTTGATAACCCAGCCCAAGGCAGCGCGTTGGGAAAAATAGCCAATACAATTTTGCGCCCTGAAAGGGGCAACATATCTCTATGCTGGGCTTACAGCCCGACAACGGATGTCTCGCCCTTAACCCAACGCGCTGCGTTGGGCTGGGTTATCAAAGGCTTTCAGCCTTAAAGATTTTCATGCATTTGCCCTAGCCTAAATCCCCCGCAGGGGGGATTTCAAAAGCCTCCCCTGCGGGGAAGTTGGTGGGGCTGGTGGTAACCAAAAAACAGCCCCGCAATTCCCTGCGAGGCTGTTCTCCTTTTAAAATGGCGGCTACCTACTCTCCCACACATGTGCAGTACCATCGGCGCTATCGGGCTTAACTT
>NZ_BAAHWV010000032.1:0-34826 GCF_054601255.1 Viscerimonas tarda
CGTCTTTTTTATGTCTTTTCCCAAAGTCGGAAATGAAAGGTCTTTTTACTTATAGTGCTGTGTTTGAATGATTTTTCCTACTTGTGTCCCACCTTGTCTGCATGGGCGATTTTTTAGTGATATATCTACTGAATATATCATTAAATACAAATTTTATTTTTTCACTTTCAAAGCTTCCATAATAGCCTTTTCAAGTTCATCGGACAATTCAGGATTATCTTTGATGATGTCTTTTACAGCATCACGGCCTTGTCCCAACTTCGTATCATTGTAGCTATACCACGAACCGCTCTTCTTGATTATGCCAAGCTCTGCTCCAAGGTCAACAATTTCGCCCGAACGGGAGATTCCTTCACCATACATAATATCAAATTCGGCTTTGCGGAAAGGAGGCGCCACTTTATTTTTCACCACCTTCACCCGGGTTTGATTACCAATTATTTCTTCACCGTCTTTCAATGGAGTACTTCGCCGAATATCCAACCGAACAGACGCGTAAAACTTCAAGGCATTTCCACCGGTAGTTGTTTCAGGATTACCAAACATAACACCTATTTTATCACGCAACTGATTGATAAAGATACAAGTAGTATTTGTTTTACTAATTGTAGCCGTCAATTTTCGCAAGGCCTGAGACATCAATCGAGCTTGAAGCCCCATTTTAGAATCGCCCATATCGCCTTCCAATTCGGCCTTTGGCGTAAGCGCTGCAACCGAGTCGATAACAACTATATCTATTGCTGATGAACGAATTAACTGCTCAGTAATTTCCAAAGCTTGCTCGCCACTGTCGGGCTGAGAAATCCACAGATTATCAATGTCCACGCCTAATTTTTCGGCATAGAAACGGTCGAATGCATGTTCTGCGTCAATAAACGCAGCTATACCTCCGGCTTTTTGCGCCTCTGCAATCGCATGAATAGCCAAGGTTGTTTTCCCCGAAGACTCCGGCCCATATATTTCAATGACCCTGCCTCTTGGATACCCTCCTACCCCCAAAGCAACGTTCAAACCTATTGAGCCACTCGGTATAACCGGCACATCTTCAATCTTTTCATCCCCCATTTTCATGATGGAACCTTTGCCGTAACTCTTCTCTATCTTATCCATTGCAGCCTGAAGAGCTTTCATTTTTTCTGTGTTTGGCTCGGCTTTCTTTCCCTTTTCTTCGCTCATTAGTATTTGGTGTTTAGAGTGTATAATTGATTTTTTACTTTACTAATTCTAGTATTTGGTCAGCGTGGTCTTTTGTCTTAATTTCTTTAGGGCAGATAATCTTTTCAATCTCTCCCTTTTCATTTACGAGAAAAGTTGTACGCAATGTGCCCATGTATTTTTTTCCGGCCAAGGTTTTTTCTGCCCACACGCCGAATTGCTCCACAAGCGCTTTATCCTTATCGGCAATTAGTGAAAAAGGAAGTTGCTGTTTTTCAATGAATTTCCGATGCGATTGTTCACTGTCCACGCTCACGCCAAGTATTTCGTAGCCCGCACGCCGGAGTTCATGAAAACTATCCCTGAAACTACACGCTTCAGCCGTACATCCGGGCGTACTATCCTTCGGGTAAAAATACAATACCAACTTCTTTCCGGCATAATCACTTGCTTTGAGCAAGTTGCCATCCTGATCCGTTCCCAATGTTTCAGGGATTTTATCTCCAATATTTAAAGTCATACTTATTCTAAATCGTACCCAAAGATAATCTTTTATTTTGTTCCTGTAAAGATAAATTCATTTTACTACAAACCATTTATCACCAACAGGCGCCGAATATACTTCCATCTGCCTCAGAATAGCGCTCACTTTATCGCTGACTAAAAGCATTTTACGGTATTCATCCTTCAAAAAACCTTTTTCAATCATATTTTTCATAAATAATAACAATGAGTCATAGTAGCCGTCAATATTTAGCAGGGCGATGGGCTTTTTGTGCAGCGACAATTGCGCCCATGTCAGCATCTCGAACAATTCTTCCATTGTTCCGAATCCTCCGGGCAAAGCAATAATTCCATCGCACAACTCCGACATTTTAGCCTTGCGTTCGTGCATAGTATCTACAAATATCAGTTCTGTTAAACTATTGTGTTCCAAATCTTTCTCCATGAAAAACCGGGGAAGTACGCCTATTGCCTTACCGCCATTGCTCAATACGCCATCGGCAACTGCCCCCATTAATCCTACCTTAGCCCCACCATAGACTAATTCAATATTCCTGTCGGCAAGTTCCTCCCCCAATTTATATGCCTGTTCCTTAAACAAGAGATTGTTTCCCGAATTAGAACCGCAAAAAACTGATATTCTTCTCATTAAATTATTTTCTTTAAATTATCAATTTGTAACATTCTATATATTGCAAATATAACATACCTTTACCAAAGATTTTAAATATAAACCGCTTTTTTTATTAACAGCAAGGCGGGAAATTTGGAATTGAGAATTGAACGATATGTAGGGGCGGGTTCAAACCTGCCCCTACGGAACTTTGAACTTATAATTAATTGATTATGAAGAATATTATTTTGTTTTTAGGGCTAATTACCTCACTGACTTGTTATTCGCAAAACTCGTGGAAGGATGTTGCAGTAATCGAAGATTTGGAAATATATGTTGACACGTTGAGTATCGAAAGAAAAGGAAACCTGCTCTATGCACAGGTCAAAACCGTTTACACAACGGAAAACAGTAAAAATTTTTATGTCGATAAAATACGCCGGTCGTATCCCAAGCAAGATAGTAATTTGGAGAAAAAGATGAAAAAATGGAACGATTTCAGCTATACCGTTTCATCGCATATTTACGATTGTTCAAACAAACAGTATATGATTACGGAGATAACTGATTATACCTCAAAGGCTAAGAAAATAATAAAAACAAAAACGCCGAAAAAGAATCAACGCTGGCTGAGTGTAAGCGCTAACACCATGGGGGATTACACCTTGTATTTTGTGTGCGATTATACAGCCTCCTCCAGCCCTTCCGAAGGAGAGTAATTCCGAAGCCTTCCCTCTTTCGGGAGGAGCTGATTCATTATCCATTAAATTTTACTACCTTTGTGAAGAATTTTGTAATCAAACAAACAGCCTGAAATTACTAAAAACAGACAAGTATGACATTTGATATTAAAATGATTGAATCCCTATATCAATCAATTCCTGAAGAGATAAACCACATAAGGCGAATACTAGAAAAGCCACTAACATTGACCGAAAAAATCTTGTTTGTTCATCTGGCTAAAGGAGAACAATTAAAGAATTTCGGACGAGCTGCGGATTATGTAAACTTTTCGCCAGACAGGGTGGCGATGCAGGATGCTACCGCCCAAATGGCTTTGCTCCAGTTTATGACATCCGGTCGAAAACGAGTGGCGGCGCCAAGTACCGTGCATTGCGACCACCTTATCCAGGCCTATAAGTCGGCTAAGGATGACCTGAACGCAGCCGAAGTAAGCAACAAGGAAGTTTATGGATTTCTCAGCGAGGTATCGAACAAATACGGAATTGGCTTCTGGAAACCCGGAGCTGGAATTATACATCAGGTGGTACTCGAAAATTATGCTTTCCCCGGAGGAATGATGATTGGAACGGACTCGCATACACCCAATGCCGGAGGGCTTGGAATGATTGCGATTGGCGTTGGAGGCGCCGATGCAGTGGATGTTATGGCCGGAATGCCTTGGGAGCTGAAAATGCCTAAAATAATCGGCGTAAAACTAACCGGCAAATTGTCGGGATGGGCATCCCCTAAAGATGTTATCCTGAAATTGGCAGGAATATTAACGGTGAAAGGCGGAACCAACTCCATCATCGAATATTTTGGCGAAGGCGCTCAATCGCTTTCGGCAACCGGAAAAGCGACTATCTGTAATATGGGCGCCGAAGTTGGCGCTACCACCTCCATTTTTCCGTTTGACGAAAAATCGGCTGACTACCTGAAAGTTACCGGACGAGAAGATGTTGCAAAATTGGCGGATTCCATCAAAGAACATCTGGTGGCCGATAAGGAAGTGATTGATACACCACATCTCTATTACGATAGAGTTATAGAAATCAACCTTTCGGAAATAGAGCCCTGTATCAATGGCCCGTTCACGCCCGATGCGGCACATCCGTTGTCGGAATTTGCTCAAGCAGTTCATGCAAACGGCTGGCCACAGAAAATGGAAGTGGGATTAATAGGCTCATGCACCAATTCGTCATACGAAGACATGATGCGTGCGGCTTCAATAGTGGAAGATGCCCGCTCGAAAGGCGTGCCGGTAAAAGCGCAATTTATTATCAATCCCGGTTCGGAGCAGGTTCGTTACACCACCGAAAGGGACGGAATTCTCAAGGTATTTGAAAACGCCGGAGCCACTATTATGGCAAATGCTTGCGGCCCATGTATCGGACAATGGAAACGGGAGACAGATAAACCAGATAGACCGAATTCTATAATTACTTCCTTTAACCGGAACTTTGCCAAACGAAATGACGGCAATCCAAACACCCACGCATTTGTGGCATCACCCGAAATTGTGGCCGCTTTGACAATCGCCGGCGACTTACGTTTCAATCCGCTGAAAGATACGTTGACGAACAACAAGGGAGAAAAAGTAAAACTCAGCGAACCGGCAGGCAACGAACTGCCATCGAAAGGCTTCGAGGTGAAAGATGCCGGTTACACCGCTCCCGTAGCCGACGGCAGCGCTATTAGCATATCTATCAGCCCTGATTCTCAACGTCTTCAAGAGTTGAGGCCCTTTGAGCCTTGGAATGGAAAAAATATTACAGAACAACCGCTGCTTATAAAAGTAAAAGGAAAATGTACTACCGATCATATTTCAATGGCCGGCCCTTGGCTAAAATTTCGCGGACATTTGGATAACATTTCGGACAATATGTTGATTGGCGCCATCAATGCTTTTAACGATAACGCAAACTCGGTGTTAAATCCTCAAAGCAAAGAATATGAAGCTGTTCCGAAACTGGCACGGAATTTTAAAGCACAGGGAACAGGCTCAATTGTTGTTGCCGAAGAAAATTACGGTGAAGGTTCATCGCGCGAACATGCAGCAATGGAACCTAGATTCTTGAATGTCAAAGCAATAATCGTGAAATCGTTTGCCCGCATACACGAAACCAATCTGAAAAAACAAGGTATGCTTGCCCTCACTTTTGTCAATAAAGATGATTACGACAAAATCAGGGAAGACGATAAGATTAGCATATTTGGACTGGAAGAATTTAAACCGGAGAAAAACCTGACTGTAATGTTAAAACATTCGGACGGTTCAACCGACACATTCGAGGTTGCCCATACATACAACGAGCTCCAGATAGAATGGTTCAAAGCAGGAAGCGCACTCAATTATATGAAAGGAAAATAAAAAGAATTTTGAATTAAATTATGGCTCAAAAAATTACCATACAAAACGGGAAAATAAACGTGCCCAACAATCCGGTCATACCTTATATAGAAGGAGATGGCGTAGGAAAAGAAATCTGGAAAAATGCCCAAACGGTGATAGATGCCGCGGTGGAAGAAGCATACGCCGGAAAGCGGAAAATAGAGTGGAAAGAAGTACTCGCCGGAGAGAAATCGTTCAACCAAAATGGCTCGTGGTTGCCGGAGGAAACAATGGCGGCTTTCCGCGAATATCTTGTGGGTATTAAAGGGCCGTTGACAACACCTGTCGGCGGAGGTATCCGTTCGTTGAACGTTGCCTTGCGTCAGGATTTGGATTTATACGCCTGTGTGCGGCCTGTGCGCTGGTTCAGAGGTGTCCCCTCCCCTATCAAAACCCCTGAGAAAGTGAACATGACCATCTTCAGGGAAAATACAGAGGATATTTACGCGGGCATCGAATGGATGCAGGGGACGCCCGAAGCTAAGAAACTGCTGGATTTCCTCCAAACAGAAATGGGCGTAAAAAAAATACGTTTCCCCGAAACCTCCTCCTTCGGCATAAAACCCGTATCGGTTGAAGGAACCGAGCGACTTGTTCGCTCAGCCATCGAATATGCCTTGGCAAACAGCCTCCCATCGGTAACATTGGTGCATAAAGGGAATATTATGAAATTTACCGAAGGCGGTTTCAAATCGTGGGGATATGCGCTGGCCGAAAAAGAGTACGGCGATAAAACTTTCGGTATGCAGCAGTGGGAAAAAATTAAAAAAGACAAAGGAGAAAGCGAAGCCAATAAAGCTTTGGAAGAGGCAAAAGGACAAAACAAGCTGATAATTAAGGATGTAATTGCCGATGCTTTTTTGCAAAACACCTTACTCAAACCAGCCGAATACTCGGTAATTGCCACGCTCAACCTGAACGGAGATTACATATCGGACCAGTTGGCGGCGATGGTCGGCGGTATCGGTATTGCCCCCGGAGCCAATATTAACTACAAAACCGGCCATGCCATATTTGAAGCAACACACGGAACAGCGCCCGACATCGCCGGAAAAAATAGTGTAAATCCTTCATCCTTACTGCTCTCGGCAGTAATGCTGCTCGAATATATTGAATGGAACGAAGCAGCCGAATTGATAACCAATGGGTTGGAAAAACTTTATACCGAAAACAAAGCCACTTCCGACTTAGCGCGCTTTATGGAAAATGGACAAAGTTTATCGACGAGTGAATTTACGGATTTGCTGAGAAATGAAATAAAGAATGTGTCAACCGGCACAAAATGAGAATTTTAGAATTTGCTAACTAATTCGCTTATTATTATGAACGATCTGATTAAAAAAATATCCGAAACGATAAAAACGACTACCCAAATAGAACCGGAGTTGTTTAAAATACACAATGTGAAAAGAGGCCTCCGCAACGAAGACCATACCGGTGTGGTTGTAGGGCTGACAAAAGTAGGCGATGTTGTTGGATACGAGCGTGATGAAAACGGCAACTTAATCGCTATCCCCGGTAAGTTATTATACAGAGGTATAAACCTGGAAGATATAGTACATGGCGTGCAAAAAGAAAACAGACTGGGCTTTGAGGAAACCATATTTTTGATTCTGGCAGGGTATCTCCCAGACAAAAACGAATTAAATGATTTTTCGCACCTGCTGAGCGAAACAATGTGGCTGAACCAGAAAATAACCATGCACATCCTCGATTTGGAAGGTCAGGATATTATGAACATACTGGCGCGTTGTGTACTGGAATTATATACATTCGATGAAAATCCGAACGATTATTCGGCAGAAAATAGTGTAAATCAGTCCATTAACCTGATTGCCACTTTTCCAACTATTATTGCATACGCTTATAATGCTTTGCGCCATAATCAGGGAAAATCGCTACACATCAGGCATCCTAAACCGGGCTTGTCGTTGGCAGAGAACTTCCTCTACATGATAAAAGGGCATAATTATACCGAATTGGATGTGAAAATACTGGATTTGGCGTTGATGGTACATACCGATCATGGAGGCGGTAACAACTCAACATTTGTCGTAAGGGTTACCAGCTCTACCGGCACCGATACTTACTCGTCAATCGCAGCCGGAATAGGATCGTTGAAAGGGCATAAACACGGTGGAGCCAATATTCAGGTGGTAAATATGCTCAAGAACATAAAGAAAAATGTAAAAGATTGGACAGACGTAGAAGAAATCGACAGCTACTTGCAAAAGATATTGAACAAACAAGCCTACA
Organism: Viscerimonas tarda; assembly: GCF_054601255.1. Lineage (NCBI taxonomy): Bacteria > Pseudomonadati > Bacteroidota > Bacteroidia > Bacteroidales > Dysgonomonadaceae > Viscerimonas > Viscerimonas tarda. Next base: position 7,644 of record NZ_BAAHWV010000032.1, read on the forward strand.
ATAAAACCGGACTTATCTATGGAATCGGACATGCTATCTATACCGTCTCCGATCCGCGTGCCATGCTGTTGAAAGAAATGGCCGGAGATTTGGCCAGGGAAAAAGGGCGAGAAAAAGAGTTCAACTTCTATAAACTACTGGAGGAAAGAGCCATTAAAAACTTTATGGAATATAAAGGTAGCTCGGTGAACAAGCTCGTATGCGCCAATGTGGATTTTTATTCGGGTTTTGTTTACGAAATGATTGGCCTGCCACAGGAAATATACACGCCACTATTTGCCATGGCTCGCATCGTAGGATGGTGCGCCCACCGTATCGAGGAACTGAACTTCCAACAAAGAAGAATTATCCGTCCGGCATACAAGAATGCAGGTGAAGTAAAAGATTATCAGCCGATTGAGGAGAGGGGATAAATTGATAATTGTTAAATACATAGGGGCTGTCTCAAAAATCTGTCATTGCGGGCTTGACCCGCAATCTCCCAAGTAAGAGTGCATTGATTCTCAGGAGATTGCGGGTCAGGCCCGCAATGACAGTACTTTCATCTATTCTGCTTTTGAGCAATTGATTTATCCGGTTAAAAGCCGAATCCTATATCATCACCTAGCTCTGTTTTTTCTTCTACTTCAAAGGCCTCGGCTTGTTGCTGCACCAAATTTCCCTCTACATGAATTGCACGATAGGGGCGAACCGGACAAATAAATTCGCAGCCACCACAACCTATGCAAATATCGGGATTGGTATGTGGTATAGTAAGACCATCTTTGTAGAGAACCATTGTTACGGCCTGAGTCGGACAATGCTCTGCACAGGCTCCGCAATTTGTTTCGTCAGTATGTACAACACAAATATCTTCTTTGAAAACAACACGGCCAACTTGGGTCAGATGCTTCTGTTCAACCGTTAAAGGGTGTATGGCGCCATTGGGGCAAACATTCGAGCAAACCGTGCAATCGTAATTGCAAAATCCTCGGTCGAAAGACATGATTGGCTGCATAACTCCACCTATTCCGTATTCCAGCAAAGCGGGTTTCAAAACATTCGACGGGCACTTGCTAACGCACAGATGACAAGATGTGCAATGATGCGACAAATGCTCTGCACTCACCGCTCCGGGCGGGCTAATGGGGTTTTGACGGGTGTAGGATTCCTTGCCTGTCAGGTTGGTAATTTTATCCTGAGCCAAGACAGCAGGTATGGATACAGCCGTTGTAAAACCAGTCAGCAAAAACTGTCTTTTACTTAAATCGACCGATTTTGAATCCGCTTCTTCTACTTTACCCCTTTTGTAGAATTTATAGCCAATCGCTTTTTGTTTACAACTCTCTAAACAGTTGAAACAATCAATACACCGGCTATTATCAACCTTATGCGATTTGCTATCAATGCACGAAGCTTTACATTTTGTTGCACAAAGTCCGCAACCGTTACAAGCCGAAGTATCAATTCCGACTTTAAAAATGGAGTAGCGGCTGAGAAAACCCAGTATCGTTCCGACCGGACAGACTGTATTACAGTAAGTTCGCCCATATTTCCAGGCTAAAAGGCCTATGGCAAAAAATGTAATCAAACTTGTTATAAACGTCAGGACGCTCAACATCACCACCTCTATTTTATAAAAGGTGTAATTGCCGAAACTGGTAAAAATACCCTCCAGCACATTATTCCCAGCCAAATAGATGGGTTTGAACAGGCTGACAACTATCCGTCCGTAGGCGCTATACGGGTCAATCAAGCCTAATATTATGGGATAACCGAGAAAAAATGAGGCCACAGCCACTACAAGAACCGAGTACCTCAGAATATTTTTTGCCGGACTGTATTTGTACCTCTTTTTCTTTTTAGCCGCCCGTTTAGATAACCAACTCGCAACGTCTTGATAAATACCCATCGGACAAATGGAAGAACAATAAATCCGCCCGAATAAAATCGTAACAATCAGCAGAATCAGCACGATTATAGCGCTTCCCGACAACAAGGCAGGCATAAACTGTATCTGTGCCAGCCCCTTAAAACTATCGGGTAACAGAGAGGCAAAATCCAGAAACAAGAATGTTATCAATGCAAAGAGAACGATTGATACAACTACACGAATTCTTTTAAGCATAAGTCAATCAGGAAATTACATTTTTATCCTTTTCACATTCAGTTTATCAATATCCATTGTGCCAAGTTTCAATGTCTGACCATTGGCCAAATAGCCAACATGATCCAAAGGCATGTCCCGTACCTGATTGAAGAACTTAGCCGCAGCCGTATCCACCGCCACTATGTCCTGAGAAACGAAAAGGCTCTTGGTATCAACTACATCAGTCAACGATTTTCCTTGAGGGCCATTTGTTTTCATGGTGCGGTAGGCATCTACTATATTCAATACCGGCTTTTTCTGCAAGGTACAGATGTCGGCAATACATTGCTGTAAATCGGAGCTATGGAATATCCGTCTGTCCCATACAATACCCATCAGGTTTTTCATCGAGATAGAAAGATTGGCTCCCCCGTGGTGTTTCAGAATAGGAAGATTAATCCATACATCGCTATCCAAAATAGCCTCATGCACTTTTGCTTCTTTCAGTTTCTTGCCCTGAGGAAGCGATATGGTACGGTATTTAGATTCTTCGTTGGCAGGAACAAGTTTCGCTCCAGCCGCTTTGGCCGCAGCCTCTATTCCGCTGTTTTTGTAGCACTTAATCCAGTCGTCGCAAGTGTGGTCGAACACAACAACCTCTTTTGCACCGGCAGCGATACATTGGCGAACAACTTCGGCCACCAGTTCGGGATTGGTATTTCCGGCTCTTTCGGGCGCCCTGTCCCAGCCTATATTCGGTTTAACCGCTACTTTGTAGCCCTTTTTCACAAACTTGCCCATACCGCCCAATTCGGCGATAGCTTTTTTGAACATGGCAGCCGGTTCACCACCCATAACAGCAACCATATCAACGGCTTTCCCTGTCTTGGTATTTGTAACAGTCTGGGCCAGCACATCCATTCCACTTTGCGATTTTATAGTCGCAACAGCGCCGGTTACAGCTAGCGCCCTTAAAAAATCTCGTCTATCCATCAGATTTATAGTTTTTTTGTTTTGCTATGTAATTACACTATCCAAGGAAACATGAAGCAACTTTCGTCATACAACGAATAGTCGGCTTTTCCGTTTACGGCAAATGTTTTTATAAGTTTTGCCCCTTGCAACAGATTGTATGCCATATTTAATGACGCCCCCGTCTTCACACGGTCTTCAACCAACAACACCGACCTGCCTTTAAATTCAAAGTCTATCGGCGAAATCAATTGCGGGCTATCGTACCGGGGTTGTTGATTACTATCGCGAAGATTGATTTTCAATAACTGTATCTCGACATTCAACCGCTGATTAAGTATTGCCGCCGGAATTATTCCCCCGTTGGCAATCGCAACAATCAAATCGAACTGTTCATCGAAAGTAATGGAACGAAAACGCTCCATTACCTTTTCAAATGTCTTATCTGGCATTATTCGGAGCTGAATCAGCGTTTAGCGATTGCCTTCAATAAAAAGAATCCGCCAACTATCTGGAACAATATTCCGGGAACACCGATACGAAAATCTTGTACGGCAACAAAGAAATCTTTTACTATCGCCCATTCGATAAGCGTTCCGGCCACTTGATATGTCAACACCGCAGCCACAATAGCCAATAACGAAACTTTTTTGAACCTGTTCGCTGCATAAGCCGCAGCCACCGCCAATATGGTCGATTTAGCCACGATAACGGGCAAAGCGGCTATTACCGGCATTCCGAACAAGACGCTATTGAGCAATGGCGACAAAATTGCTGTTAACAAACCCACACGCAATCCGTATTTGTACGCTGCAATCAACGTAAAAAAGTAAATTGGCAACCATGCTAATCCGCCTCCGGGAATTAAATGGCATAACTGTGGCAAAATAATATTACCTGCAACAAAAAGCAATGCAAACAAGTATGTCTTAGCTTCTTTGCAGGATAAAGAATAAAGTTTTACAGTTGATTCCATAATCATATTATATTTAATGTATTTATTAGTTGAGATTTTAATATCGCAAAGCTAGCTACAATTATTCAAAATATAATCAATTTGCTCAAAAAAATAACAGAAAAAGTAAGAACTTATTGATAATCGGCAACAAACTATTTTTCAGGATGGAATAAGGGTTTCTCCCGATTTCAGGAAGTCGAAAAAATTGATGCCGCGATACTTGCAGGTTTGCAAAATAGAGAGCAATATCAGGTGGTTTTCGATATTTTGCTGCGTAAGACTTTTACTGACTCTTTTTCGCCATTTTGCAAAAGGTTTTATCGAATGTTCGGCATTGTTGTTGTTCCAGGGGATATTGTTGTGGTTGAGGAAAAGGAAAATTTTCTCCCTGTACTTGCTTAGCCTTTTCTGGTAAAACGTAGCGCGTTCGGATTCAAACGCCCTGTAAACAACTTGCTTGTAAAACCGCTCAACATCCTTATTGTGCTTTTTTAGATGGCGTTGTTTCAATCCGTATTCGTCTATGGTAGCCACTATTGCCCGGAGCAGCACGCCAAATTCCCTGACAATTAATTTCAGTTCTTCGTCGAACTGGTGTTTCAGCAAATCTTCGTTCATATCCCTGATTAAATGCACTAAGCATTTTTGCTGTTTGCATTCCAGAAAGTCGTAACCGGTATAAAAATCCGAAACCAATACCCCTTCAAAGCCTTTCAGCAAATCGCGCAGGAAATCCGGTTCGCGCGTTTCCCTGAACCTGTAATAAACGCTTTGGTGATTGGCAAATACCCAAACATAGCCATCAATTCCCTTTATCCGTGCCATTGTTTCGTCAGCCTGAATAAGGTCTGAACTTACCATTTCACCGATTATTTCGCGGTATGCAGGTGCATATCTGGAGGCAATCACTTCCTTGAAGTGGCTTATTTGGGTATTGGATGCTTCGAGAGCGAAAGAATCTTTCAATATGTTCCTGATGCTTTCCGAGCTTAAACGGTATTGTATCTTCTGGTTTACAGCCCACAACATCAGGTTATAACCGTAGTGGGGCAACTTGCGCATGTTTCCGGCATCATAGTTTTTCTTGCAGTTAAAGCACCTGTATGCTCCACCCTCATATTCGGTTACCCGTTTTTTTATTCCCTGCTTCATAAAAACCAAATCAATTTGTGATTTTCTAGCGGTCCGGAATATCCTGATTTTCCCGCTCCCGCATTTCCTGCATTTCACCGGAAAAAGGTTTATCTTCCGGTCGATCCGGTTGTATCTGGTCGAATCCGATTTTTCTCTTGCTGCTGCTCTGTAAATTTTCTTTTCAGTCCGCAAAAAGATATGCTCCCGCTGGTAGTCAAAATAGGCTTTTGCATTTACTTCCTCGAAATCTTTGAGGAGGTAATTTGTAATCCCCCACTTAAAGAGATTCTCCTGTTTCAATTCCGATGCAAATTGTTTCTGGCCGTTATCCTCATTTTGTATGGAGCTAATCCATTGTTTTACCCTCGCCAATGCTTCGCAGTCCTCCATGTTGTAGCAGATTAATTCTTGTTTCAATGCCTCATCTCTATTCATTTCCCAATCGTACCTCCAGACAATACTTTGCAATCCTGAAGCGTTTGGCCCCGTCCATTCAAATTTCAGGAATCGGGCTATATCTTTCAATCCGTTGCCGTATGTGGGAGGATAAAGATTGTATGTAAAACAGCTCAGCAGGTTGCACGAAGCGGCAATAATAACTTTAAGCGCCTGTTGTTTTTCAGCGGGTAGCTTTTTAGAAACAGCTTTCAAGGCCTGTATTTCGTAAGAGCCGTAATGGTAAACGGTATAATTATCCATCGGCTCAAGAAGTGAGATAAAGGCTGAAAATATGTCGTCCTCATCCTGCCTGTCGTCCGCCCAAAAGGAAAAACGCTGTTCCCCGTCCTGTGTTTTAACAATGACGCCTATCAGGTAGTAAAAATCCTTGTCGGGCAATCCTTCCATGTCTAAAAAGATTTCGGTTTGAGCGGAAGGCAAGGCGGGAATTTCGTGTATGAAGGTTTTATGTTCGCGGAGAGCCAATGCTTTCAGTTCCGGCAGAAATTTCCTTTTGCGGTAAGGGTTTTTCCGCGGACGAAAAGTATATGACAGTTGCTTGATGGAAAATATTCCACGGTTGTTTCTCTGCTGAATTTCAACCGGATTCAACCCCGGTAAAAGGCTTAAATCATCGCGTTCGCGGAGTTTTTCCATACAGCGGCCTCTAAATTCACACATTTGGCAATGCGTATTTTTGAAAAACAGCGGAGGGTTGGCCTGTGAAAGTATTTTGCTTATTTCCCCTATGAGTTTTGCACTGTTTTTTGCATAAGTGATAACGTTGAATTTGCTTTGTTTCATTTCCCTGCCGGAAACTATCCTGCAATGTTCTATCCGGCGCTGGAACTCACGTGTGATAAAAGCCGCCTGTAAGGCAACAAACAAGCGGTCTGTTTTTGTAATCTTCCCGAAAGGAACAATGTAAACAGGTACCATGGTCTTTTTATCCCTGTGTTCAACAGCATCGAGTGTGAGGCTAACATGTTCGTTCTCGAAGTTAACATTGAATTCAAACTTTGCTTCCATAATTTTTTCGGCGCAGGCCGTCCTGAATTTTTCAACCACAGCAGCTTTCAGCCGCACACACAATGCTTCGTACTCCGTTTTAAGCCCTGTTTCCTGCCTGCTCTTTGTATATGCTTTGTAAGGGCAATGTAGAAAATCCTGTAAAAAGGAATTGTCTATTTGCATACGGATGTTTTTAACGGTTAGCTCTATTCGACTTCTAAGACCTACAAAAATACCCACATTTTTGTTTCTTTTTACGCAATCAACCACTACTGACCGACTAAAAATAAAGCCTCTCCAATAAAAATGAAACTAAGCCCGAAAAAGATAATCCCCGAATAGTTGTAAATTTGTTGTGCAAGCAATAAAATTTACAACTTATGGGCAACGATAGTCAAAAACATTTAGTCGGTCAGCCGATTTTTGAGCAAATAGTAAAAATGATTCCGAAAGAAAAATTCAACCTGTTAGTCAGGCAGCACGGTAGCGACCGTTATTATAAAACCTTCAAATCCTGGGAACAATTATTGAGTATGCTCTTCGGGATACTCTCCCGTTGTGATTCGGCTGGCGAATTATGCGATGGAATGCGGGCTTTGGGGGGCAAGCTGAACTACCTGGGCATGGACTGTTCTCCGGCCAAAAGCACCTTTGGTGATGGATTGCGCGACAGGGACGAGGCATTTTTCAAAGCCGTTTACACCATGCTGATAGAACACTTCATGCCGGTTTTGTCGGTCAGCCGGAAAGAAGATGTATCCTTTGAAAAGTTTTATGCATTCGATTCTACCACTATAACGCTGTTTTCGGAGGTGATGAAAGGTACCGGACGCAACCCGAAAAATGACGGAAAGAAAAAAGGCGGCCTGAAAGTACACATGCTGACCGATATACATGCCGACACCGCCGTATTTGTCAAAATAAGCGAAGCCAAGCTGCACGACAAGAAATTCCTGAAGTATCTGGATTTACCCGCAGGCAGCATGGCCGTTTTCGACAGGGCTTACAATTACTATTCCCTGTTTGACGCCTGGACGGAAAAGGGCGTCAATTTTGTTTGCCGTTTGAAGAAAAACGCCAGATACCACGTTCAGGAAACGCTTTTTGAAACAGAACCGGTAAAAGACAAGCCCGGAGTCCTGAAAGAAGAACATATCCACTTGACTTACAGGAAAGACAAGCAGGAAAAAACGCTTTGTTTACGCAAAGTAACCTATAAAGACTCCAAGGGAAGGATATACCACTTCATTACCAATAACTGGGAAATCACGCGCGAAGAGGTTGCTCTGCTTTACAAATATCGCTGGACGATAGAGTTGGTATTTAAGAAGTTGAAACAAAACTTCCAGTTGCATTTTTTCTACTCCGACACCGAAAACGGCATAAAGACGCAAATATGGTGTACACTCATAGCACATTTGCTGCTCAATGTTATAAACCGCCTCTCAATCAGCAAAAAGGCGTTTTCGACTGTGGCAGCGCTGATACGGATACACCTGATAAGCCATTTGGATTTATTCTGGGTGGTAGAAAACGGCAGACGGACATACTTTATACGGACAAAGCGCCGAAACAAAAGCCCCACACACATACAATTAACCTGTTTTTGAATGAAGGGGGTAGGTTTTCTGTTTTTTGTAAAATTATTTTTATATATTTGTACGCCAATTAATTAACAAACAAATGATGGCAATTTTTATTTTTAGTCGGTTAGTAGTGGATATTTTATATTGTGTGGCATGAAGAATGCGTTGATTAATGTACAGCTGATTTTCGGGTTTTATCCGCGGAAGATATTTCGTCGGCTTTGTTCTATTCCGTGGTTTCTGAAATCTAAACGCCAATTTGTCCGGTTACAGCGCGAAGGCAAGGGCGCTGATTTTAAGATTACACGAAATTTCCCTTGCTTGTCAGACCGCTATGAGGAAGGTGGCAGTACTTCGGGACATTATTTCCATCAGGACTTGTTTGTCGCTCAAGAAATTGCGAAGGCAAATCCGGTTTGCCACGCCGACGTTGGTTCGCGCATAGATGGATTTGTGGCGCATGTGGCGGCTTACCGCGAGATTGAGATTTTTGACATCCGCGAAATAACATCTTCCGGCATTCCGAATATGAAATTTGTTCAGGCCGATTGTATGTCCTCCGATTTCAAGTGGGCGGACTATTGCGATTCCGTATCGTCTTTACATGCCATCGAACATTTCGGACTTGGACGTTATGGCGACCCGCTGGACCCCGACGGTCATATAAAAGGGCTTAACAACATGTATAAAATGTTGAAAACCGGCGGAATATTCTATTTCTCATCACCAATCGGGACGCAACGGATAGAGTTTAACGGACACCGGGTTTTCGGCATAAAGTACCTGCTCGATTACTTCAACGGCAAATACCAGCTGGAATCTTTCTCGTATGTGGACGATAAAGGCGACTTCCACCGGAAGGTACAACTTGATGAAACAATGATAAACGAAAATTGCGGTTGTAAATTCGGCTGCGGTATTTTTGTACTCCGTAAGTTATAAATTGGCTTTCAGCCGCTCGCGCCCTCTATTCAAATAACCGGCATCGCCTACTGTCTCCACATTAAACAGGCCGTCTTTGTAGGTTAGCTTGCAAACGGTGGCGTTGTCGATGTACAGGCTTGGCATGTTTTTGCCGCCCAAATTGTAGAGCATAACAACAATGCATAGTCCGTGGGCAATAATCAGCACATTTTTATCTTCGCCCGCTGCCGATTTTTCTTCGGCTATTTCGCGCAAAGTTTGCTGCGTGCGGGCTTCTACCTGTCCGAAGGTTTCGGCCAATCCCATGGTGTCGAGTTCGGTTATGGCGCGCATTATATCTTCGTTGGAGATTTTCCGGGCCAGTAAATCCGCATTCATTGCTGCGCGATTGGCGTAGTGGAGGAATTGTGCGGCATCGTCCCACATTTTCGTATCCGAACCGGCTTCAAAGCTGCCGAAACAAGCTTCGCGGAATCCTTCTTTTTCGATGATGGGCAAATCGGTTTGTCCCTGTTCGGCGAGTACGATTCCGGCAGTTTGTCCCGATCGTCTTAAATCGCTGGTATATACCGATTCAAACCGGATGTCCTGCAATCCGGCGCCCAAATACCTGGCCATCTCAATCCCCTCGGGTGTCAAAGGCGAATCGCACCAGCCCTGTACCCTTACCAAGGTGTTCATCAAGGTTTTTCCGTGCCGTGCAATGTAAAATGTAATGGTAGAACTCATGTTGCTTTATAGTAATTATGAGCTGCAAAGATACGGCTTTTTTGGCGGATGAAGGAAATGTGGAAGGGGTAAATAGCCAAACCACAGGAAGAACGCGAAATCATGTGTTTAGTCCCGCAGGGGACGACACATGGACACGCTATCAAGTATCGCCCCATGCGGGGCTTAGGCTACCGTATTGTCCTTCAATCCGTAAGCTGAAGCATACGGTTAATAAAGTGTTGTCCCCTGCGGGACTAAACACAGCGTATTATTTGCTAAAATCCGCGTAATTTGTGTTCCCATGTTTTGTGTCTTCTGTGCTGAAAGTTGTCATCCCCCCAGATTTTCGGCATGAGCCCCAAAATGAGGTTTTCTAACTACGGCGTATTAAAAAAAAGACTACCGATTCCTTGGTAGTCTTTTCTTCCTTCTTGAGTTTTGCACTTTTTGTGTTAAGTATCAAGTGTACTTATCATTAAGGCAGGACATCAACGATTGATTACTCACGTCTAGCCCTACTATCTGCGAAAGTATATGTTTTCTGCTGAAAAGTAAAATAATTTCAACAAAAAATGCTTCAAATGCAACATTTTTTTTCTGGACAATGGTTAATGATCGTAGCTTAATAATTAAGGCTGAACGGCTTACAATCTGTTCACATCTTCGGGGCAATTTTAGAACCACTATTACGGATGAGATTCCTCCCTAAGCCCCCCCACCCCCCGTAGGGGGGATTTCAAAAGCCTCCCCTACGGGGAGGTTTGGAGGGGCTTCGCCGCCACTTCCTCATCCCCTCTCCCAAAAAGGAGACCGTCATTCCGACCAAAGGGAGGAATCTCCTGCTCATATCAGCAACTTTACCGAAAGGCATAAGCAGTAAAATTTTTCATGCGGTTGCCCTGGGGCAACAGCTGTGCTTTTTTATCTATAATAACAGAAATCATATACTAAAAAACATGGCAACACCTCCTGAAAATCAGTTTTGGAAATCGCGGGACAATCGCAAAAAGAATATTATCTTCGAGTCGCCCGAGTCGTTACTCCAAGCAGCATACGAGTATTTTGACTGGTGCGATAAGCATACCTGGTATAAGCAAGAAGCCGTGAAGTCGGGGCAAGGCATGGGCACTATTATCAGCGTGCCGGTGGTGCGTCCTTATTCGCTGGGCGGATTATGCATCTACCTGGGATGCAGTCAAAGCTTCTTCAACAAGTTTAAGCAATCGTGCAGCAGCGAATTTGCCGAAGCAATAGGACGCATCGAAAATATTATCGAAACCCAACAATTTGAAGGCATCAGTCTCGGGATGTTTAACACAGCCATCACCAACCGGAAAATCAAAGACGAACACGAAGAATCGACTGTGAATAAGGGAATTATGCTGAATATAGAGGTCATTGATGAGGAAACAAAAAAAGAATTAAAAGCTTTGTGCAAAAAACTAAAAAAATAATTGAATTTTCGTGCAACCTTTTGAAGGTTTTTGCATCTATGTAGTATAAGAGGGATTTTCTTACACAAAATGCACATACGCTAATGAAGGCAAAATTACTTTTGGGATTAAGCATCGTCTGTTTTCTGACGAATGCATTGTCGTGCAAAGACGATGACCCTATGTGGAGGTTAACAAGCATAGATGTTAAGAACATGAACAACGAAGGAGAACAGCCTTTTGCCTCCGACGATTCGATACGGAAAGAAGCGTATGCCATAGATATATTGTACGTAGGACGAAACCTGGACAATATGACGGATTACAGCCGAATCGACTTCAAGAATTGTAAGGATACAATAATTGAACAAAAGATACTGTGTAACACCAATTTAGACGAAAACTATTTAGCCGGAAGCGATGTTACCAAGCTATTTAAGCCACTTTATGGGAGGTTTGCCGAAAACAGCTCGGAGCTGAAATGGTATGGCGGAACATTTATTTTACACCATACTCCACAGCCCGGAATCCATTCTTTCAGGGTATGCGTGTATTTAGGTAACGGAACAATTATTGAACAAAATACCCGTCCGGTAAAGTTGTACTGACCCAATGAAGCGACTGTTTTCACTGTTTTTCATTTTTTTTGTGCTTGTGCAGGTTTGTCAGGCGCAATCAAAAAAGTTATCCATTGATACTTATTTGGAGCAGAACTTCATTTTGGGCAAATGGTCGCCGGACAAGCGTTTGGCCGATCCCTTAATCAAGGAATCAATGGATATGGTTTCCCGAATCAATTACCATCTAACAAAATCTGCCGGTCTTTGGGGACAATTGTCGATGGTTTTCGGTCATGGCAGCAAAATGGAATCGGGCGAAAACTACCTGAATATATTCAACAATATTGATTTGGATAATTATTACCTGAAAGATACCGAATTTTACAGGCGCATTAACTACGTGCCGTCGATGAGAATAGCTACCGGCGTATTCCTTAATATGCGCTACAAAAGATGGAAAGTAACGCCTTATTTTGGCGCTGGTTTTGAAAGCCTTAACACAGCCAAGATAAGTTACCACCTGAAAGAAAAAGGGAAAAACGATGTCGATATTTTCAGCTATACATGGGGAGGTCAAAATCCCTTTACTTTTCTTGGATTTATGACCGGAGAAACAAAATTCTCCTACACAATATACCCCAAACGGGAACTGTTTATAGGCCTCGCCTACCGCCAATACTGGTCGAAACCCGAGTTCAGGAGCACAAGAGAGGATTATTACAGAGACAAGAAAAAGGAAATCCGCGAAAAAGAAATTACCAAAGGAAAACCGGTTAATGCTTTAGGCATCAGCATCGGTATAAATTTCAGAAGATAAGCGAGTGAAGTCCTAAAATTTTAGTACTACTGTTACGAATGAGATTCCTCCCTTTGGTCGGAATGACTCGCCCATTGGTGGTTTAAGGGATGAGGAAGCGGCGGCTTCGCCGCCGCTTCCTCATCCACTCTCCCCAAAAGGAGACCGTCATTCCGACCAAAGGGAGGAATCTCCTGCTCATATCAGCAACTTTACCGAAAGGCATAAGCAGTAAAATTTTTCAAGGTTTGCCCTGGCGTTCTTATGAGGCAGCCTCTACAGTTTATATTCTTCTATTTTTGCGTAGCATAACTTATATAATTACACAACAATTTTCTCGCCACTTCTGCCGGATTGGAACTGTTATCCAGGTTGTTGGCTATATCCAGGGTGGAGAAGATAACTTTACCTTTTCCGCATGGAATAACTCCGACAGCTGTCCCCAACTCGAATGGGGTACTCCGGTAGGAGCCTACAACCATTTCCTCGCCTTCGATACGGAATCCGGTGCGGCGGTCGCCATCACGCACCAAGGCTTGATATGGCCAGTTCAGGGCGGTATTGACGGGCAACCCTTTGAACAGCGGGTGATCTTTTACAAAATGGATGCCACCCACCCAGTTTTTACCCACAACATACGAGCCTTTGTATTCAACTCCGGTATTCCCTGCAACGATTTCCATCCACGAGTCTGCCGATTCCAGCAAAATCAGGGTGGTTCCATCGTTCTTCACCCGGTCGATAAGCGCCTGGGGAGCAATGGCCGATGTGCCCGGGCGCGACCATTCCAGCTGAATGTTTCCCGAAGTTTGCATCTGACGGTATTCCACCCTTATGGCAACCGGCTTGCCTGCTTCAAGACTTGCCGGACGTTGCAGCGAAACTTCTTTTGTGTTGTGCCATTCGTCTATAACGCGTTGTCCATCAATATATAATCGAATGCCACGGTTGGAACTCAAGCCGATCAGATATTGCCCCGATTCGGCAGGAAGAATATTCCCCTCCCATACTGCCGAAAACGATTGATTGGCCGGAACAGACGGGTCGGGTTGTGCGCCTTCGGCAAAATTTCGTTCGATGCGCGTATCGGTTTGTGTGGAAGCCAAATCGCCCATATCATCATCCTTATAGAATTTGAGTTGAAGGTCTTTGAGGAAGGCCGCATCTATCAGTTGGGGTGCATCCAGCGAGGGACGCGAAACGATAATCCAGTCCAGTTTGCCCAAACCGGTCTTATATGCCGCCAAGTCTTTGCCGGTTTCTTTTTTATAGAATGCCGCCACTTTATCGTCCGCCTTGCCATAATAGGCTCCGTTGCCGGTGATGTTCTTTCCGCTCCAGTCAACGCCAAGCGCTTTATCGTTTCCCTCGGCCAGAACTTTGCGGGAAGCGTCCAATAAACGGGCTTCGATGCTGTACATACCCTCTGTTCCGTTCAGGGGCAGAATCGCATTTTCCCATAACAACTGACCGAATGTTTCTCCTCCCTCTACGTCCACCTTTTTTTCCTCTTTATACACCTGCCGACCATCAGGAGTTACTACGGCAATTTGCAAAATATAATTACCTTTCAGGTCTTTCTCGTTCACGATATAGAAATCGACCGGAACACTGCCGGGCAATTTCACAATCTGACTGCGGGGCGAAACAGCCACATACAAGGGCTGGGTATAGTAGGAAAGCGCCGATGCATCGCCTTTCGGATTGCGGTAAATATCCACAATACCCGAATGGTTGTCGTAGGGCATGGCTTCCCAGCCGTTTATGGCATAAACATCGCCGGTGTTCTGCATCCGCATTCCCTGAATACGTCTTCCCTGATGCTCGAGTTGTACATTTCCCATCGAGCGGGTTAATGCATCTATTGTCCCGAAATAAGGCTTCAGGTTTTTCTTCCCGAACAGTTTTTCAAATGCCTTGTATTGAGTTTGCCAGAACTTCCCGTCCCAACCGGTAATATGCGTTGTAGCAATTTCTTCGTTTATTTTTTCGATGCGCGGAGGGGTTGAGATGGCTCCTTCTTCTCCCCGCATATAAATTTCCGTCCGGTTGTTGGTGTACATCAGGTTTTCTTCGGGACTTTTATAATACTCCTCCAACCATGTTTCGGGGCCGCCTGCACGATGGTTGTCGAACCAGCCTCTACGGTACAACGTTTCGTCGAAAGGTCGCAAATGCGCCTTTGAATCTTCCTCGCTGTCTTCTTTGCCTGCCCATCCCGATGTAAAGGTCATCACGCGGCTGGGGTCTATGGCGTGGGCAATCTGCATGTCTTTCATCCGTTTCTCCACCAGTTCCTTATCCCGCGACAGTACTCCGCCGAACTCGTTTATCAGGTTGTAGATTATCAAGCTGGGGTGGCTGCGATCGCGGCGAACCATTCGTTGCAGTTTCTCATTCACAATTGCCTGGATAAATGGGTCGTGATTGGCCGAGTGAAAAGAACCCGGTTCCTCGAAATACAAGAATCCTGCTTCGTCCGCCTTTTCCAGCACAACAGGACTTCCGATGCTGCGGTGAAAATTAAGCATATTCAAGCCCAGATTCCGGGCGGTTGTAACCTGTCTTTCCGCCATTTCGGGCGTAGCTATCAGGCCTGTTACCGGCCAATAACCCCAACTGATGGCTGTGCGAAGCATTATTCGCCGTCCGTTCAGCCGTAGAACAGCATCCTGACCAATGCCTTCGGGTGCAAACCAGCGGAATCCGAATGTTTCCTTATCGCTGTCGGCCACTTGTTTACCGTCTTTCAACAGAATTTCGCAAACGTACAGATTGGGTTTATCCAAATCCCACAATCTGGCATCGGGGACGTTTACCGGAATAGTCAGCGTCCGTTCTCCCTTGGCAAACGCCTCTTTATTTAGTTGTTGCCTGAATACAATTTTACTTGGATTGGCCTTTTCTTTTACCAGTAGCTCAACATCTCTTTTCAGGGGAGACGAAGACAGATTATTCACCGAAACAATGGCATTTACCTTTGTAATGGCAGGCGTATTCTGCATGTAAATATCCGAAATATACAAGGGCGAAACCGCTTCGAGCTTCACCCGCCCGATAATTCCGCCGAATCCTCGTCCGGGAGGAATCAGGTTTTCGTTCCACTTCAGCCTGTCGAAATCCTGCCAATGGAAGTTTCCGCCGGGGTTTGTTACCCGAACAGCCAGGGTTTGTTGCCGACCGGCACGCACAGCGCCGGTTATATCGGCCTGAAAAGGAGATTCGCCAATAAGGTCGTAGGCAACCAGTTGGCCATCAAGATACACTTCGGCGCGCATCCTTACCGATTCAAAGCTGATAATAAAGCGTTTGTCTTTAAGCTCAGCCGGTATTTCCAGTGTGCGAAACCACCAGCTTACGCCCACAAAATTTTCGGGCCGGGGATAATCGGAGGTCGTCAGGTATTCTTCAACCGTGCCGGGGACGCTCACGCTGAGGCCTGCCGATTCGTTCAGCACATTCCAACCGCCTGTGGGTGCATTTACCGGCAGTTTCGATAAATCTTTCGCCTCATCCGGCAAATAGAGTTTGTCGTTTTTCCAACTGGCTTCTTTGTCCAGACACAACCGCCAACCGGCGCCCGACAAGTTTATCGCAGTACGGCCTTCAGCATTTTTATTCTGTCCGACCAAAGAAACGGACATGCAAAACAAAACAGAAATGAGAATAAGAGATGAAATTCGTTTTTTCATGATGGATTAAAGTTTAATAGCTATTGTTAAATCAGCCCCCTGAATCCCCCTTCGGGGAATTTCTGATCCTTCCCTACGGGCAGGCTTGGAGGGGCTTTAATACGATTCGCTCTGATTAGGAAAATCTCCTGATTTTACGTCTTTGATGTATCCTTGTACAGCACCGGTCATCACCGTAAATAAATCGGCGTAACGGCGCAGGAATTTGGGCGAAAAATTTTTGTTGATGCCCAGCATGTCGTGTATCACCAGCACCTGCCCGTCGGTATGCATACCTGCTCCTATTCCGATGGTGGGAATGCTTGTTTTTTGGGTTACTTGTTTGGCTAAATCTGCCGGAATTTTTTCGAGAACGACGGCAAAACAGCCGGTTTCTTCCAGCAGGCAAGCGTCGTCAATCAGCTTATGCGCCTCTTTTTCGTCCTTTGCCCGCACGTTGTATGTTCCGTATTTGTTTATTGATTGCGGCATCAGGCCTAAATGTCCCATTACGGGTATGCCGGCATCTATAATTTTTTTGATGTCGGCAATTATTTCTTTTCCGCCTTCTATTTTCAGTGCATCAGCGCCGGTTTCTTTCATTATGCGGATAGCGGCCTCCAAGGATTTTCCGGGGTTGCCCGAGCAGGTGCCGAAGGGCATATCTACGACTACCAGTGCACGTTTTGCCCCATTCACAACCGATTTTCCGTGGTAAATCATTTGGTCGAGCGTCATCGGGAGGGTGGTTATATTACCCGCCATTACGTTTGAAGCCGAATCGCCCACAAGGATAACATCCAAGCCTGCCTGATCGGCAATGCTCGCCATGGAATAATCGTAGGATGTGAGCATGGCAATTTTTTCGCCCCGCTGTTTCATTTCAATCAGGCGATGTGTTGTAACTTTTCTAGTGTCTTCGGTGTATGTTGACATTGCTTTTACGTTTATTTTGATCGGACAAATGTATGTATTTTTTTAGTAGTGTGGTATTTTGAGGCGTTAAATATATCACATTTTTTCCTACCGGAAATAAATTTTCTCAAAACTTTTTTCTACCTTGCGCGGCTATTACGAAACAACCACTGAAAAACCTTAGTTAGAAAATGAAAATAGGACTATTTATTCCTTGTTACGTCAACGCCATCTACCCCGAAGTGGGCGTTGCTACCTACAAGTTACTCAAACACTTGGGTGTTGATCCCGATTACCCTCTCGACCAAACCTGTTGCGGACAACCTATGGCAAATGCCGGATTTGAAGGCAAATCGCTTCCTTTGGCCAAACAATTTGAAAAACAATTCGGCGAATACGATTACATTGTGGGACCATCGGCCAGCTGCGTCGCTTTTGTGAAAGAAAATTTCCCTTCGATACTGGAAAAAGAGGGGCATTTGTGCCAGACAAGCGGCAAAATATACGATGTATGCGAATTTTTACACGACATACTGAAAGTTGATAAACTTCCGGGGAAATTCCCGCACAAAGTGAGCGTGCACAATAGCTGCCACGGGGTGAGGGAGTTAAATCTTTCGGCGGCGAGCGAATTAAATATTCCGCGCTATTCAAAAATCAAAGACCTCCTGTCCAAAGTAGAAAGCATTGAAGTATTTGAGCCAAAAAAAGTGGACGAATGCTGCGGATTCGGCGGAATGTTTTCGGTTGAAGAACCCGGCGTTTCGGTGTGCATGGGTCAGGATAAAATAAAGAACCATATCGCCACCGGAGCCGAATACATTACCGGAGCCGACAGTTCGTGCCTGATGCACATGACGGGAATTATCGAAAGAGAAAAGTTCCCCATCAAGACTATTCATGTAATACAAATTTTATCGGCAGGACTATGAGTACAAAACATACAAAAGCAGCCAACCGTTTTTTAGGAAACAAAGAACAGGCTGCATGGCATAACGAAACGCTGTGGTTTGTCCGCGAAAAAAGGGACAGGATGGCCATGTATATTCCCGAATGGGAAGAACTGAGGGATTTGTCCAGCAAAATAAAGATGCACACGGTGAGCCACCTCGACCACTACCTCGACCTGTTTGCCACCAATGCCGAAAAAAACGGCATTATTGTACATTGGGCAAAAGATGCCCGCGAGCACAACGATATTGTCTATAAAATACTGGCGGAACATCAGGTGAAGAAGCTGGTGAAAAGCAAATCGATGCTCACGGAAGAATGCCATCTGAATCCTTACCTGATTGAGAGAGGAATAGATGTGGTGGAGAGCGACCTGGGCGAACGCATCCTTCAGTTGCTGAACCAGCCGCCCAGCCACATTGTGATGCCGGCCATCCACATGAAACGGCAGGAAGTGGGACATCTCTTTGAAG
This sequence comes from Viscerimonas tarda, assembly GCF_054601255.1. Lineage (NCBI taxonomy): Bacteria > Pseudomonadati > Bacteroidota > Bacteroidia > Bacteroidales > Dysgonomonadaceae > Viscerimonas > Viscerimonas tarda. The sequence continues at coordinate 26,245 of NZ_BAAHWV010000032.1, forward strand.
AAAAACTGGGAACAGAAAAAGGAAACAGCGACCCAACCTACCTCACCCGGGCAGCACGCGCACACCTGAGGCAGGAATTTCTGACCGCCGATGCCGGTATGACCGGGGCAAACTTTGGCGTTGCGGCTACCGGCGATATTGTTGTTTGCACCAACGAAGGCAATGCCGATATGGGCACATCGCTGCCCAAGCTACATATTGTGTCGATGGGTATGGAGAAGGTGATTCCCGACCTCAATTCCTTGTCGGTATATACCCGCTTATTGGCGCGATCGGCCACCGGTCAACCCTCAACCGCCTACACTTCGCACTTCCGCAAGCCAAGGGAAGGGAGCGAAATGCATCTGGTAATTGTGGACAACGGACGGAGCGAAATACTGAGCAACGACGACCATATTCAAACCCTGAAATGCATCCGCTGCGGGGCTTGCATGAATACCTGTCCGGTGTATCGCCGAAGTGGCGGATATTCCTACACTTACTTCATTCCGGGGCCTATTGGCGTCAATCTGGGAATGTTGAAATCGCCGGAGGAATACTTCGACAATGTATCGGCCTGTTCGCTTTGCTTTTCGTGCAACAATGTATGTCCGGCCAAAATAGACCTGGGCAATCAGATATATAAGTGGCGGCAAGACCTCGACTCGTTGCACAAAGCCGACAAGATGAAGAAAGTGATGTCGGTGGGGATGAAATTCTTATTCCAGCATCCTTCATTGTTCAAGACCGGATTGAAGCTGGCGCCCATTGTCAATCATGCACCTCGTTTTGCGCTCTACAACGGACTGAATGAGTGGGGAAAAGGGCGGGAATTGCCCCAATTTGCCGGTGAATCTTTTTCCGCCTTGTGGAAAAAGGGGAAAGTTCAAAACGCTAAATAAAAAAAAGCCATGAGTAGCAAAGAAGATATATTAAACAACGTAAAACGGCATATCAGCGCCCAATACGATATGCCCGAGATAAACATAACCGGCATACAATTTGCCGACAAAATCGCTAAATTTATTGAGGTAAGCAAATCGGTAGGCGGCGACGCCATCGTGTTGGAAGCAGGAGAGAATGTCAACGATATAATAAAAAGCCTCTATCCCGAAGCCAAAACAATCGCCTCCAACCTGCCCGAAATAAGCATTGCCACACTAAACCCCGACAGCATCGCCGACCCGCACGAACTGAACGGGACCGATTTGTCGATTGTACAGGCCGAAGTTGGCGTGGCCGAAAACGGCTGCGTTTGGATACCGCAGAATGTACGGCAAAAAGTAGTTTACTTCATCTCCGAATACCTGGTTATTCTGCTGGATAAAGATAAGTTAGTCAACAACATGCACGAAGCATACAAGCAAATTCCATTCAGCGACAAAGGATTCGGCGTATTTATCTCAGGCCCCTCGAAGACTGCCGATATAGAACAGGCGCTGGTTGTCGGCGCACATGGGGCCAAGGGGGTGATTGTTATATTGAGGTAAAAGCCCCTCCATCCTCCCCATAGGGGAGGCTAAGTTCGGCGTAGGCGGAAGCATTGCCGCGGGTTTAAGGCTGAAAGCCTTTCAGCCTTAGCCTTACGGCTATCAAAATTACCATTTTTCAAAACACTTCATTCGCGGCAACGAGGCTGTCTCGAAAGAACGCGAATTACGCAGATTACACAAATTTACGCAAATAAACCACTATATCTTTTTCTTATTTAATTGAAATTCAACAATAAATAAATTGCGATAATTCGCGTAATCTGCGTAATTTGCGTTCTTTCGAGACAGCCCCACGGGTATAAAAGGGGCTATTATTTCACCATCTTGGCCGTATATACACCTTCACTGGTCGAGATGCGGGTGATGTACAAGCCATCCGGTAGCGTATCAATCGGGTATTTGGCTTGATTGTCTGCAAACTCCTTGACCTTCAATCCCGAAACATCGAAGAGTTCAACTTTGTTTACCTGATTACTTTTTGCATCTATAAACAAGCAGGAATCATAGACGTATGCAAACGGGGAATCGGCTTTCTTTACTTGCGAAATGCCTACATCGCTGTGCAAACCGCCTGCATCTATTTTCTTATAGAATGCCACACAGAAGTTATACAGCGGATAGGGCTGGTCGTAGATTACTTGTCCAGCGGCATTTTTGGGTTCTTCCCGAGGACGAAGGGTTAAATTATTCAGCCGTGGATAATAGAAATCACCGGACCCTGTTTTTTTATCCAAATCTTCGTACTTGTAAAATGCGCTATACGGATCGCTGTCCCTCAGATTTCCCGATTGGATGTCGATACCGGCATAGCTGATTTCGATGGCATCCGTTTGAGCTATTTTTTTGCTCAATTTCAGCGCCACGCAATCTCCGGCAATTGTAACTTTGCTTACCGTAACTTTTGCGTTATTCAGTTTTACTTCAAAACCATTGCCCGTTCTTTTGGCAATCAGGCGTTCGTCCAATACCAAAGGCGGATATGGCACATGGAATTGAATCTTTATTTCATCCTGATTGTCTGTGCTGTAATACCCAATGGGGTGCAAAGGTTTGAATTCTTCCTTCAGTATCTGCGTTTTGTAATACACTTTGCCAAGCATTTCGCCGTACCACCTGTAACCATTTGAATTCAGATGAGCGCCCGATGTGGGTAGCGTACCCGGATATACGGGGCCTGCACATATTATGTCATCGTATTCGTTGCTGGCCTCTAATTGAGCCATGGCGATAGGCAGGTCGTAGAAATTCCGAAGAAATTGACCGCTTGTCTGGTAGGTGATGAACACCGGTTTTTCCGCCTGTCTGTATTTGCTGACAGCGTCGTTCTGCATATCATTTTTCAGCTGAACCATCAAGGCTTTGTATTCATCTTTTGACGTGGTATATCCATTTGTGTTTGCTACACAGTTGCTCTCTCCCTGCATCCAGAAAATAGCGGGGCAAACTATTTTTGTCATGGATTGCCCGGCAATAGTTGCTGCACTGTTCATTGCCAACAGCGCCTGATTACCATAGAGAGTACCCGTTGATTTGGAGAGTTGTTCTATCGCTGTTCCGCCTGTTCCGCAGGAAGTTGCCAGCATTTTGGAGGCATATTCCGTCCCTTTTGTTTTCAGCTGGATATGATTGACCGCCCCAACTACCGGGTTATCGCCAATAGAATTGTAATTGAGGTCTGTTGTCGCTTTCGATCCGGCAATATTTGCTACCAGCGGATTGAATTTCACCAAATCGGCGGCAGGATGTCCGTAGTTGATCCATACCTGACTTCCAATCATGTAGTTCCCTTCCACATTGTCCACCGACAAGGGCGGATAAGATTGTTCTCCTGCCGACAAACTCTGTCCGTACATGATGAAATGCTGGTACAAATCAACATATTCTTTGTCCGACAGCGATGGGTCAACAGCTCCGGCGGCACATTTTTCATCCGTAAAGGTTCGTATTTTTCCCGACTGGTCGGTATATACTTTCAAATCTTTCAGGTATTGTGCATCAGCTTTAGTTATGGCATCCGAATTATCGGTCAGCGGAATGCTGTTCTGCGAGGCGATGTAACCGGCATAAGGCTTGGCTAAACCGGCCGCTTGGGTAGTTCCATAGTTCAGTGTATTGTTGAACAAAACCTGGTCGGTATAGGTCGCCGATCCGCTGAACGAGCCAACAAAGGAATTACGCAGAAAGAAATCGTCTCCCTCGCTATTGTAATCGTAATTGGTCGTTATATCGGCATACAGGCCACCGGTCGTAGCGCTGTTATCCTCAATAATACAATTATATACATAGCGCTTCAGGTTTTTTGAGTCGCGGAACGAAATGCCCGGCCCGTGTCCGGCATTGCCTTTCGTTTTATTTTCCACAATCGTGTTATTCACCAGCTGCACCGAACTGCCAGTCTGGCCGCCCGACACAAAAACAGCGCCACCGTAAGCGCTTGCCGTATTACCGTAAATGGTAGTATTTACAACCTGAACCTGAAGACTATAGGCTGCTGTTCCGTCATTTATAAAAATACCGCCTCCGCCGCTGGTAGTCGATTCGTTGTTGGCGATTAGCGAGTTTGTTATCTTTACGATATTGCTATTGGCCGCCGTTGTGTTGTTTATGGTTATGCCACCGCCTTGCAGCAAGGCTTTGTTGTTTCTGACGATACATTGATCGGCCGAAAAACCGTTGGTAATATTAATGTAAATCCCTCCTCCCGAAGAACTTGCAACGGTGGTCAGGTCGTTGTTTTCTATCAAACAAAATTTCATATTCACTTTAGAGTCAACACCGGCATGAACTCCGCCTCCTTTTGGAGCCTTGTTATTTCTAAACTCGCAGTTCCAGATGTTTCCGGTAGAGCGATAGATATGCAGCGTTCCGGTTGAGGTGGATACGTTACTGGTGAAAATGCAATCCTCAAAGTTTACTATTCCGGTCGAGTTCAATACCCTGATTGCTCCGCCTTCGTTACTGTATCCGTTTTTAACGGTCAGATTCTTGAAGGTAGCTTCGCCCGTAAATCCTTGAAAATTGATAACGCGCGTCTTATTTCCGCCATCAAAGCCGGAGTTCTCTTTTGAATCGCCTTCGATAGTAAAATAAGCTTTCTTTGTCCAAAGAATGCCCGCGTTATCTGCTATTTCTTTCGACATGTCAATAAATCCCGAAACTTTAATCGTGCATCCGCTTCCTGTAGCCGGAACAAGATCCAAGGCTTTGGTTAAGCTTGCGACTGCTTTTTCGGGTGTTGAGCCATCGTTGTCGTTATTCCCCGACGGCGAAAGATAGATGTCGTTGGCCGACACAGCAAGCGAAAGGCAAAACAATACAAGGCAGGTCGCCAGTTTAAATATATTTTTCATGTTTATGAGTGATTAATTCAATATTATCTTTTGCACTTTTGTTTCGTTGGCCGATTGAACTCTGACAATGTAGATACCGGCAGTCAAGCCCGACAAATTGTAGCTTTTTCTGGCCAGTATTCCGTTCTCTAAATTCTTAACAAGTCCGCCCGATATGCCGAACAAGTCAATCGAAACAGGCTTGGCATCGGAAACAGCCACCTGCAAGGTTGAACCGGTTTGCGAGATTTTAATATCGTTGCCGCTCTTAGCCGAATTGATACCCGATTCAATTCCATTCAGGGGCGCTTCATAATTATCCTCTCCTTCGGGTATTGAATAGAAGAAAGTTACCGAAAAATTGTAGAGCGGATAAGGTTTTCCAAAAATAGATTGTCCGTTGGCATCTTTCGGAAATCCGTTGGTGGGAGTAAGCGATGCTTTTTCGCCACAATGAGGGAAAACAAAGTTGCCTTCTCCATCTTTCAAATCGGGATTTTCGTAGTTGAAGAATGAGGGATAATCATCGCTGTCTCTCAGATTTCCATGCCCGCGCCAGCTGGCAGTTGTTCCGGCATACGAAACCTCTATTTTTCCCGACAAATTGTTGCTGCAAGTCAGTAGCACGCAATCGCCGTCGATAGTTACACTGCTTATCGTTTGCTTAACTCCGTTGTTGAAAACTTCAAAACCATAGTCGGTTACTTTGGTCAGCGTATTGGTATCCAGCACCAGAGGCAACTTCGGCACCAAAAATTTCACAATCACACGTTTGGCATTCGATGCATCTCTCAACAATTCTTTCGGCTGAAGCGGTTTGAAGTCTTCGCCCAGCACCTTTGTCCGGTAATAAACTTTCGCCATCATTTCTCCAAACCAACGATAGCCGTTACCATCGAGGTGAATACCAAAATCGCTTGCCGGATAAACCGGGCCAACACAGAAAACATCTTCGTTTTCGTTTGAAACTTCTAATAAGGCCTTGCTGATTTCTGCTTCCCTGGTTTTTTGGGCGACACATTGATAGGTATAGAAAACAGGATTCTTAGCCTGTTTGTACTTGCTTTTTGCATCCGATTGCATATCGTTCTTCAATTTCATCAAGGCGGCTTTGTAGTCGTTTTTAGGTGTTTCGTTGGCTGCATCAGTCTCGCCTTGCATCCAGAAAATGGCCGGACAAGTGATTGTGCTTCCCGTTCTGGCGGTTATGCTGTAAGCGGCTTTCAGGGCGGCAGGATAGTCGAAATACAGGGTGTTCCCCTTCGATAGCGAAGCGATGCTGGCTCCTCCTTTTCCGGCGGAAGTGGCTATGAAGCGGTTATCTATTTCGGGAGACTCGCTTGCTTGTTTCAACCTGAGATGATTGACCAGGCCAGTTACCGGACATTCGCCCATTCTTGGTTCGGCGAAAGCGCTGGTCGAAACCAGCGGATTCAGCTTGTCGAATGTGCGGTTTCCGTAGTTAATCCACACCTGGTCGCCAATCATGTAATTGCCAGCCACATTGTTGGTTGATAACGAATAATACGACTCGTCGCCAATCGAAAGGCTTTGTCCGTAGATAATGAAATGCTCGTAGGTATGCGGGTCGGGTTCTATGGCAAATGGGGCCGACACTTCAACGGCTCCTATGGCGCATCTATCGCTGACGAACGCGCGTACGTTCCCCAACTGGTCGGTAGAAATGCCCAAATCGTCCCGGAGGTATTTGGCATCTCCCCCCTCAATGGCATCCGAGTCAAAGTTCAACGGAATGCTGTTTTGCGAGGCGATGTAATCGGCGCCGGGCGTTGCCAAACCGGCAAGCTTGGTGGCTCCATACCTTATTTTGTTGTTGTATTCCGGCGAATCGGTGTATGTACCGGCTACAAACTGGCCTATATACGAATTGCGCAGGAAAAAATCCTCGGCTCCGTCGTTGAAATTGTAATTGGATGTTATATCGCCATATTGCGTATTTCCCCCGTTAATGGCCGTATTATCTTCTAAAATACAATTATATATATAGCGTTTCAGGTTCTTTGAATCACGAAAATTGATGCCCGCTCCGTGTCCGCCGTTGCCCCGTGTCTGGTTTTCGGCAATGGTAGTATTCACCAGTTTCACCGAGCTGCCGGTTTGACCGCCCGACACAAAAATTCCCCCGCCATAACTGTTCGACAGGTTTTTATACAATGTAGAATTGACAATCAGCGCCTGAAGGGTATTGTTTGCCGTTCCGTCATTGATAAAGATACCGCCGCCTGCACTGTTTACCGTTTCGTTGGCGGCTATCAGCGTGTTGGTGATGCTTATAAGCTTGTTGTTGGCCGCTGTTGTGCCGTTTATCACGATAGCGCCGCCCTGGTTCAGCGCTTTGTTGTTTTTGATGATACAATTGTCGATGCTAACCCCATTTGTTCCCGTAACGAAAATAGCGCCACCGGTAGAATTTGCTACCGATGAAAGATCGTTATCCGCTATCAAGGAAGATGTTATATTCAATTTTGCATCGGCGTTGGCATAGACTGCCCCACCCTGTCGGGCCTTGTTGTTCGTAAATTCGGAATTGCTGATGTTTACATTGGATTTGTTTACGTGCAGGGTGCCGGTGGTGGTGGTGGAGTTATTGCTGATGATACAGTTGTCCAAAGCCACCGTTCCGCTCGAATTGGCGACTCTGATTGCCGCGCCTTCGGTACTCGAACCGTTTTTGATAGTCAGGCTTTTGAATGTAGCTTCTCCGGTAAAGTCCTGAAAATTAATGATGCGTGTAGCATTTCCCCCGTCAAAGCCGGACGTTTCTTTTGAGTCGCCCTCTACGCTGAAATAAACTTTCTTGTTCCAAAGAATACCGGCGTTGTTCGATACCTCCTTCGAAATATCAATAAATCCCGACACCTTGATAATGTGTCCGTTGCCGGTTGTTGGAATCAAGTCCAAGGCTTTGGTTAAGGTGGCTACGGCTGTTCCGGCAGTTAAGCCATCGTTGCTGTTATTACCTGAGGATGAAAGATAAATGTCGTTTGCCGACGCACAAAGCGAAATGCAAAACAACACAAAACACAGTTGTAATTTTAGAGTATTCATTTTCATGGGTATTATTTTTTTTGCAAATGTAGGCGGCAATTATTAATTTTCTGAAAGACTATCTATTAATTTCGTATTAATATTTTATTAAACTGAAATTAATAACACAAACCAACCATAATTCTACAATAAGTACCGTTCGGATTGTTGGAATATAGACGGCTACATTAATGTACATTCTACAATAAGTCAGCCACGGCGAACAAGGAAATTGAATCCGCGTAGGGGCGAGGTTCGCTCGCCCGACACACAGAGAACGCAAATTACGCAGATTACGCGGATTTTCGCAAATAATTTTCTCCGTTCAACTGTCATTGCGGGCCCTGACCCGCAATCCACCGTGCATGGCACAAATCCCGTACATTGCAGAACCTCTCAGTAGAGACGTGGCACGCCACGTCTCTACACAATTGGGTGTAGGGGCAGACCTGTGTGTCTGCCCGAATATTGCATAAGGGGATTGCGGGTCGGAGCCCGCAAAGACAACGACAATAGCGACATAACAAAATCTCAAAAAGCGCTCCCTCCCCTCTCCAAGATGGAGAGGGGCCGGGGGTGAGGATGATTGCGCACAGGGCTGAGCTTTGAATTCTTACCAACAATTATACATTCCTACCTTTTCAATCGCATTTTCAACTTTTTTTCACAAAATCACTTGTTATGTAATAAAAACACATTACATTTGACGACTGCTTTGAATGCTTTCGCTATT
>NZ_BAAHWV010000033.1:0-30769 GCF_054601255.1 Viscerimonas tarda
CAATACTGTTGAAGGGGCGCTGGACGTCCTTAACGCAAGAAGCGACATCGAAAACAAAGAAGCCGTAATTGACAGCTTCAAAAGGCAGGCAACACTTTTGATTCAACAAATGGAAAAAGACTATGGCAATTCGTAAATCGGATAAGGACAAATATATTGGCTTATTGGAAAAGGACTACCTGACCCTGCTGGAAGACCACATCACCTTGCAAGCCCTCAAAATTGCAGGCATTGAAGAAATGCCCATCTACCGGGCGATTGATTCCATCCTGAAAGACGGGCGGATAGAAATCCATTTCAGCCCCATTAAAAAGAAATATAAGTAGGAAATATTTCTTTTACTCCGCATTTGACAAAGCTGTTATTCTCCCTGCAATCTTCGCTCATACTAACTAAATAATGATGATATGTTACCCGTTTTAAACAGATTCCAAAATTATTTCGTACTTTTGCATCCGCCGTTACAGAATAAAAAGATGGAAAAATGGAACATGAAAATAATCTGTCCTGCCTGGATTACTGTCATTTGTTTGTTTTGCATATCATGCGAACAGTCGAATAAAGGCTTGATTCATACGGTATCTGATTTCGGCGTCCCGATAAGCTGTATTTCTCCTTCATCGGAGAACGATTCCATCTTCTTTATCGGACTGGAAAACGGAAACATTATAAGAATAAATCTTATCAACAATAGCCGGACAATTATCAATGCAGGAAACAACCGGATATATGATATTTGTGCGGAAAACGACACCACGCTGTTAGTCGGCATCAGGAATGAGGGAGTTAAACGAATACAGAACGGTATTGTCAAGAAAAAGTATTATATCCTCAACCCACTTGATATAACGAAGCCTACGGACTCTTACGCCGCCTATACTATAAAAACAGACGGGGATTCTTTCTATTTCGCCACTTCCTCCGGTATTTACACGCTCAATAAAAATGAATGGGAAACCGAGTTATTATTACATCCGTATTACCGTCCTGAAAATCATTCCCTGTTCCATTTCGGCGTTAATCACCTGTCCATTAATGACATAAATATTTATGTCGCTACTTCTGATTCAGGTTTGGTCGTCTTGAATAAAAACAATCCGAAAGAAAGCAAAAGATTAATAGACAAGGATATTTTGCATTTTTACAAATACAACGATTCGATATTATATGCTTCATCCGGCAATTCAACCTACAAAATCAACACGAAACAATCGGTGGCGCAACAAAAAGCGACGCTCGTGAAAAGCGATTCTCATGGCATTTTTGCGTATATGGTTGATTCGTTGGACAGAAAGCAAAGGGAATGGGTATTGACCTCTTCGGAAATGAAATATACGGATAATAAGAACGGCAGCGGTTCGTTGCAACTGTCGGACAAACTCAGCAGCAGCTATAAGAATTATGTCTGTAAGGGAAAGGATTTTATTCTGGTAGCCTGCCATAATAAACTGTACATTTTTTCATTGCACCAGAATCCGAAAGGGGAATCAAACAATGTCATAGCCGTATGTATGGAGAAAAGCAACAGGATATGTTATTTCATTACCCTTGACAATAAATTATACTCGGAAAGCGGAGAAAAAGACTATGCAAAGTTCATTGGGAAGTTAAGTCTTACCATACGCGAAAAGCCGGTAAGGTTTCATGCCGGCAAGAAATACCTTTGGCTGATTACAAACAATTCCCTGTATAAAATCAATCCCGGCAATGCTAAAACAAGCCGTGAAATAGGCATCAGCGGAAGTGAGGCAAAGTGGGAACTTGGTCGTAAGATTGATTTCAGGAGCGTTTATGAAGACAAGGAATCCTTATTGCTGGGAACTCGGAATTATTTATTGCGGGCTAAATATATCAACGATGAAATTAAGGAGATAGATTCCATACCAACCGCTAAAAGCACAAAAGTTGATTTTTCGGACTTGTATATCACAGACATATCCGGACAATATCTTGCTTCCATGAAGCACGGCATTTTTGAATTAAATGGGACGGACTCGCTTAATAAAATATCCGGTTCTGACACTATCGGAGAAATAAGGAGGTTTATAGAAGAGAGCAACAGGTTTATCTACCTCTATACATCCAGAGGTGTTTATGAATGGGGGAAGCATGGGAGCGATTTTCGCCGTTTTCCCGGAATAAGTCCCAAAACCATTTCTACGGTATATTATGGGAATAAAAGTTCTTATATTATCGGATACAAGGGCATTGAACGAATACCTTTAGACTTCACGTCCGAGCTGAATCTGGTTGATAAACACCTGGATATTTCCGTTAATGAAGCGGCTATCGCAGAGACTGCCGATAAAAATCTTCTTTTTGTCGGCACTCAGATAGGATTATATAAATACCGAGGATATAATGATTTAACATTAGTTGAAATACCTCCCCGGAGCTATGCTGTCTTATATTTTACATTGCTTCCGGCAGGCATCGCCATCTTGATTGCCATTGTCATTCTTCTTTATCTTTATCGAAAACAGCATATTAAAACAATATTAAGGCGTTGCAATGAAAAAATAACGAAAAATACCAAGAAAAAGAAAGGAGATGAATTGATTCTCGAAAAGGATGAATTGGAAAATAAATTAAAGTCTGTCAGTTTGCTGGGAATCCGACAACTTAAAAAAGAAGTCATTAATTTTGAAATCCGGGTAGAAGAAAGCCTCTTAAAAAGGATGGAGATTATTGATTCCTTTAGAATATTGTTAAACAGCAAAATAGACGAAATAAATAAAGTCATAAGCAGTGATAACCGGCAGGATGAATGGAATAACATTCTTTGTGAGAAAAATAAACTGGAGAACGACTATTCGATTGATTACTCTTTTGAGCTATTGAACAGAATACTGGAGTTTGAGAAAAGTCATTTAAAAAAGGCTGTGATTACTCAAGAAATGACAGGGCAACAGCAAAAAGACTTTGAAGAATTGAGGAATCTATTTATCGCCAGAGAAAATGGTGAAAATACTGAAAATGAACCGGAATCAGGCGAAAAACAGAAAAGGGCAGAAGAAAAGAGAAATCGCATCAAGCTCAAATGCGAGGAATTATCCAATAAATACAGCGAAGAATTAAGCGGATTAAAGTTGAAAAACAATTCCAAGAAATCTTATGTCGCGTTACTGTTAATATCCGGCAAATTCGACAATGCAGACATCGAAGAAACGATGAATTTTAACCGTGTCGGAGACGACAGGTACCATATCCATGAAAATCTGAAGCAACAAGCGAACCGGAACGCACTTTTGGAACAGTTATACGAGAATACCACCCCTTCAAAATAGATGATTGATCATCAGTCATTTATAAATACAATCGAAAAAACGAAGACAGAGATTATTTTCGTTTATTTTCGCAGACGAAAATAAACGAAAATAATTTTTACCTGAATATCCTGCATACCTCCTACCTTTGCGTCAATTATTAATACAATTACGCAAATGAAAAAGAGTGTGTTAAATAGTCGGATATGTTTGGCAAAGTCGAAAACTTTGTTACACACACACACACACACACACACACACACACACACACACACACACACACACACACACACACACACACACACACACAAGCCTCGCGCGTAATTTACAAAATTTCTCTTTTACAGACAATAATTCCCAATCTTTATATAAAGGATATTTTCCGGTATTATTCCTGCCGGATTATTCTGCCATACTTGCTGAACTTATCTTGTTTTGCAAAACGGCGATATGGCGTAAAAACACTTTCTTATTTACATAATTTATCAAACAATTGTATCATGAAAATTAAAGTACTATTATTATCCTTATTAATGATTCTGTTCTTTGGTCTTTTGCCTTATCACGCACAAGCACAAGAGACGAATCAAACAACTTCAAAATCGATTGCTGCACCTCAAACGTATTCGGGGACAGTTACAGATGCAACCGGCGAAGCCATTATTGGCGCAAGTGTCGTATTAAAAGGAACATCTGTCGGCACGGTAACGGATGTGAACGGTCGGTTTTCGATTGATGCGGCTGCAAGCTCCACCTTATTGATTTCGTATATTGGATATGTAACCCAAGAAACAACATTGGGCGAAAAAAGTAATTTAGGTATTGTTTTGCAAGAAGATAATCAAGTACTTAACGAAGTGTTGGTGGTTGGATATGGCGTACAAAGGAAACGAGACGTAACAACCGCTATTTCTTCTTTAAAAGCCTCCGAATTAGCCGTTCCTGTAACAAGTCTTGACCAAGCCATGGCAGGAAAATTAGCAGGCGTTCAAGTCTTGCAACCCAATGGGATACCGGGCGGTGGTATGGCTATCAAAGTACGCGGAACAGGAAGTATTACTGCCGGAAACGAACCCTTATACATTGTTGATGGGTTTCCAATGTCGGACGGAGCTTCCAGTGCTACTGGTATGAAAGTAAATCCGTTAAGTTCCATTAACATGAATGACATTGAGTCTATTGAAGTCTTGAAAGATGCTTCTTCTTCTGCCATTTATGGTTCGCGTGGAGCAAATGGAGTTGTAATCATTACTACTAAAAAAGGACGGGACAGTAAACCTGCTGTACAATATGACGGTTATTATGGCTGGCAAAAAACAACCAGGAAAATCGAAATGATGAATGCTTATCAACAAGCGGAAATCTTATACGAATCACGCAATAATACTTATTTGGAAACTTTGGTTGCAGCCGGACTTACAGGAAATATTACGGATACAAATGACGAACGCCGCCAAAAATTGGGACAACCTGCGACGAGTTGGAAACTTAATTATTTGATTCCGGAGCAGATTTATCCTTATTTGAATGGCGAACAAGGTCTTACTGATACTGACTGGCAAGACGAAGTAATGCGTACCGCTCCGATACAAAGTCATAATATCTCCATTACCGGAGGTAGTTCAGCCGCACAATATTTTGTGTCTGCAAACTATTTAAGTGAGGACGGAATTGTTCTTGGTTCCGGATTCGACCAAATGGGCGGTCGTGCAAAAATAGATTCCAAATACGATAAATTCAGTTTTGGTGCAAATGTAAGTTTCAATCATTCCAATTATGATTTAGTGCCTACGGAAGACCGTTATTCCAACGAAACGATTCTTTCTACGGCTTTAGGGATGTTGCCATTATTTTCGGTTTATAAGCCGGATGGCAGTTACAATTTCGACCAATACACCCTGGATTGCGGTGTTCCCAATCTGATTAATCCTGTGGCATTGGCATTGGAACGCAAAGACAATATGCAGCGAAACCGAATGTTGGGAAACTTATATGCGGAATATGAGATTATCAAAGATTTAAAGTTTAAAACTTCGTATGGAGCGGATTACAATTCATTTCGCAGAAACATTTTCCGCCCATCTACTTTGCCTACAAGTCTTAACCAAATTCCGCCATCGGTTCCGACAGGAGAAAGCCGAACTAAAGACGTTTTGAATTGGGTTTTGGAAAATACTTTTTCGTATCATACAGTATTCAATAAGAATCATAAATTATCTGCTGTAGCCGGTTGGACAGTCCAACAAGAATCCACAGATAATAGCCGGATAACAGGAACCGGTTATCCCAACGATTTGATAGAAACTTTAAATGCTTCTACCATAGCCACCAATTGGGATACCACCCGGCAGCAATGGGCATTGCTTTCTGCATTAGCAAGGGCACAATATAGTTACAAAGACAGATATTTATTCTCCGCAGCTATTCGTGCGGATGGATCTTCACGGTTTGGACAGAATAATCGTTGGGGAACATTTCCATCCGTATCAGGAGGTTGGTATATTTCGGAAGAAGATTTCATGACAAATCAACGTAATTGGCTTTCCTCCTTGAAATTGCGTGCCAGCTATGGTATTTCAGGAAATTTCAGTATCGGCAATTACGAATATTATGCGAGGATAGGCGATGATAATTATGTATTGGGAGTGCCGGATGCAATTTCAGTCGGATTAGTTCCTGTCTCTGCCGGAAATCCTGATTTAGGTTGGGAAAAAACAGCCATGACCAATTTAGGTTTGGAATTAGGACTGTTTAACAGAGTTAATTTGGAAGTAGATGTATATAGTAGTACTACTTCGGATATGTTACTTAATGTGCCTGTACCTGAATTTTCAGGATTTAGTACAGTCCTGAAAAATATCGGAAAAGTAGAAAATAAAGGGATAGAAATTTCACTTTCAAATAACAACAAATGGGGCGATTTTGTATGTAACAATCGCGTAAATTTCTCTGTGAATCGAAATAAAGTCCTTGATTTAGGAGGTGTGGATGAAATGGTTACCAAAGGGGAAACAATGGATTTCATTACCAAAGTAGGCGAACCTATCGGTAATTACTACGCTTATATTACGGATGGAGTATTTATGAATCAAGAAGAAATAAATATTGCTAATGATCCGAATGATGACCGAATTGCCAAAGTGACCAATGCTAAACCCGGTGATTTTAAGTTTGTGGATGTAAAGAAAGATGGTGTTATAAATAGTGAAGATCGCTCAATAGTTGGTAATTATGCTCCCGATTTCACGTATGGCTATTCTACCGAGTTCCAATATCGGTGGTTTGATTTAAGCGTAGCATTTCAAGGTGTATATGGAAATAAAATTGCGAATATCAATCGCCGGTATTTGAATAATATGGAAGGTGGTAGCGGACAAATAGAAGCACTGGATCGCTGGCATTCGGAAGAAAATCCGGGAAATGGATTGGTGAATCGCGCCAATCGTGCAGCTACGGGAATGAACAGTCAAATGTCCACATGGCATATCGAAGATGGTTCATATTTACGTGTCCGTAATATTACTTTTGGTGTAACATTGCCAAACAACTGGACCAAACGGGCGCATATCTCTCGTGCACGTATTTATTTCTCTTCTCAAAATCCGTTTACGTTCACAAAATACAGTGGATATAATCCGGAAGTAGATATGAAAGGTAATTCGCTTACACCGGGACTTGATTACGGAACTTATCCGTTGGCAAAATCTGCTGTAATCGGTTTGAATTTAATGTTTTAACTCTTAAATACTAATATACAATGAAAAAGATAATAACAGGAATTTTATCCTTGATACTATTGACATCGTGCAGTGATTTTTTGGATCTTAAACCAATTTCCGAATCATCAGCACCCAATTTTTACAAAAATGCAAAGGATATTGAAGTAGCAATCAACGGTGCTTATGCCTCATTACAGGCAAATAATATGTATCGTTCGGATTATGTAACCCTAATGGAAGTTCGTTCCGACAATGTAGTGGACAACAATCCCGGTGGGGCAGCAGGAGTTTATTACAACATAGATAAATTTACGGCAAGAGGAGATAATACGGTTATCGGGAATGTTTGGAAAACGACATACAAACAAATTTACAGGTTGAATGAAATTCTCAACAACATTGAGGTTGTAACCGATCCTGATTTACGGACACAATATGAAGGGGAAGCACGTTTCCTTCGAGCTTTAGCCTATTTCAATATTGTACGTTTGTGGGGCGATGCACCTTTAATTCTTAAACCGATTACGACACAGGAAGCTTATAGCCAAGTAAGAACTAATGTAAGTGATATTTACGCTGCCATTGAAATGGATTTAACTTTTGCAAAACAATTACCTAAAAAATATACAGATGCAAATTTAGGTCGTGCCACGTCCGGTGCAGCCAAAGCGTTGCTTGCCAAAGTATATCTTACTCAAAAGAAAAACAGTGAAGCGGTTACCTTGTTGGAAGATTTAACTACTAATTATACGGATATATATGGATTGCAAAATACGCCCGAAGAAGTTTTTGATGTAACCAAGAAGATGAATAAAGAAATTCTCTTTGCGGTTAGATATTCAAAAACCATACCCGGAGAAACCAGTAGTACACACGATGCTTATACCAATAAATTCGGTTTAGATGCCGCATTACTCTCTGCATATAAGGGCAGTGATAAACGGAAAGCCTTACTTGGTTACACAAGAGTAAACAGCACATTTGTTGTAAAAAAGTATGCTGATACGCCTGATGTTACCACCAATGGTGTGGGTGTAGATTTTCCGGTATTGAGATGGGCAGATGTATTGTTAATGTATGCGGAAGCATTGAACGAAGTCGAATATAATAATGACGAAGCAAGCAAGGCATTTACTACTTTGAATAGTGTCCGTAATCGAGCATCTGCTACGCCTTATACGAATGTTACACTTAGCGATAAAGATAGTTTCCGCAATGCAGTATTATTGGAACGGCGATTGGAATTACCGTTGGAAAATCATCGTTGGTTCGATTTGCTTCGGACGGGAAAGGCTATTGAATCCATGGCAGCAGTCAAATTGGATATTACAGAAAACGATTTGTTGTATCCCATCCCCGAATCGGAAATTTTAATCATGGACAATCCAAACGAATTTCCGCAAAATCCCGGATATGAATAATTTCAATGAATTAAAACAATAAAAAAAATGAAAACAAAAATTACAATCATACTCTTTTTGTTTATATCCATTAGTGGATTGCAAGCGCAAAAAAATATCTATGTGTCGGCGCAAGCGCAAGGAGAGCCTTTGGAGGCTTGGAGTGAAGGTTATTTGGATATCCACAACATCAATACCGGCTGTGGGAATGCAGCATACTGCATTTTGCCCGATGGAACAACGATGCTGATTGACGCTGGCGCCAATAATCCGAACTCGGAACGTCATGTAGCACCTCGTCCCAACAACAGCAAAACACCCGGTGTTTGGATTGCAGAATATATTTTGAAACATTCCCCCAAAAACAGGGATAAGAAGATTGATTATTTTTTGGCAACCCATTTCCACAAAGACCATATTGGTGGAGTACTTAAAAATAAGAGCACAAAAGCCGATTACTATCTGACAGGAATTACCGAAGTTGCAGAATATATACCCATTGGAAAAATCATTGACCGCGATTATCCTGCTTATAATTACATGCCGTCAACAGAAGATTTTTTCAACAATTATTTGAAATTTACAGAATATCAGAAAACAATCAATCCGGATATTGTGGAACGATTTAATGTGGGGGTAAACAATCAATTTGCTTTGAAATATGATACTGAGGCAAAATATACCGGAAGATTTGAAATTCGCAATCTAATTGCCAATGGTATTATGTGGACAGGAATAGGAACGCAAACAACTTCCCTTTTCCCTGATTTAAGCGGAGTGAGTAATTCAAATAAGCCGGAAGAAAATTCATTAAGTTGCGCAATCAAACTTTCGTATGGAAAATTCGGTTACTATACCGGTGGAGATTTGACCGGTTATCCCAAAGCGGGACGACCTGAATGGCATGATTTGGAAACACCTTTAGCTCCCATAGTGGGTAAAGTGGAAGTATGTAATGTCAATCATCATGGCTACAACAACGCTACCAATGATTTTTTCATCAAAACATTAGCTCCACAAGTATTTATTATACAAGCATCAGATGCTTTACATCCTAATCATTCAACCCTTTACCGAATGCTTGCCAAGCAATTATATCCCGATAGTCGCGATATCTTTGCGACTAATCTTCATCCGGCAGCCAAAGTAGTCATTGGCGATTTAACGGATCAGGAAAAAAGTACACAGGGACATATTGTTGTCCGTGTCTCTCCAGGAGGGTCGGAATTTATGGTTTATGTAATTGACGACAGCGATACCAATTATGCGGTAAATGCTGTTTTCGGACCCTATTTTTGTAAATAGTTATCATTAAATAAATTACACAATTTAAATTATTTTATCATGAGAAAAACAAACTTACTTTTTGTCTTATTTGTACTCACAAGCATGAGCCTTCATGCGGCAGGTATTTATGTGTCAGCGAGTTACAGTAACTCTGATGCAAACGGTTCACAAGCAAAGCCCTTCAAGGAATTATACAGAGCTTTGGCAGTTGCAAATGCAAACGATGTCATTTATGTGGCAGAAGGGCAATACCTTCCCCAAACAGATGCCGTCAATGGTGCACGTTATTCAACATTTACTATTGATAAGAATTTGACTATCAAAGGTGGGTATTCTACAGATTTTACAACAAATGATACAAAAGACTATCCGACTGTACTTAGCGGAGATTTAGATGGTAATGATTTTTATGATCCGGTGATCGGAACAGCGTCTTCCAATGAGGGGAATGTCTATCATGTAATAACCGTGAATGCAGATGTTTCGGTATTGCTGGAAGGAATAACCGTGCAAGGCGGTAATGCGGACTTAAATGATGTAGCCGATAAACCCAAATCACAGAATGGCGGCGGTATTTTCAGCCTTGGATCATTGAAGTTGGAAAATGTAATTATTGCTGGTAATACAGGTGGTTCCAAACCGGGTGCAGGAATTTATTCCAATGCGGATTTAGAAGCCAATAAAGTAGTGTTCTTGGGCAATAAAAGTGGAAACGATGGTGGTGGACTCTATGTAAAAAATGGTACTGCGATTATTTCTAATTGTACTTTTATCGGCAATGAAGCAGCCAGCGGAGGCGGTGCGCTGATGATCGGTGGTACTACCGGAACGTATATCAAAAACAGTACTTTCTATTGGAATGTAACTGCCCGCTATGGCACTTGCTCTTTGTATAATGCAGGAACCACGAATCCTGTGGTATTAGTAAACAACACTTTTGTAAACAACGACATCAGTAATTCATCCAACAAAAACAATGGCGGTGGTGGTGCCGTGTATGTAAATTGGGGTGGAAACGTTTATTTGGTAAACAACACTATCATGGGTAATAAAACGCTGGATGGTACGGATACCGGTGAAGGAGGAGCTGTTTACAGCCGGGCAGGAAATATTTTCTTAGCCAACAATGTAATAGCAGGTAATTTTGCTCCCGAAGGAGAAGATGTTTATCATAATGGTGGTGCGCAAGAAGTTACCTCGTTGGGTTATAATGTTTTTACTTATGGTGGTGTTAATACGACAGCCATAGTCGGGAATAATGATATTATTGCTGGATCAAGTAAAAGTGCTGGTTTAGCACTACTGACGCAAATCTTTGAAGGAAATACTACTGATTATGTATTTGAAGCAGAAACAGCCAATAACGGCGGTGATACGGAAACCGTAAAAATCAAAGATGCTACGGCTACTATTGGTGCAGGAAAAACGATAGCCAGTTTACCTGCAACGCAATTATCTGAAACTACCATAGATGCGGATTTGAATAATGATGGTGATAAAGATGATGTTTTAAGTATTGATCAACGTAATAAACAACGTGATCTTACAGGTAAGGCAAGCATTGGATCTTATGAATATTATGCCTCAGACCTAACCGGAATTAAATCGGTTAATTCTAATGATATTACCATCTATGTTAATAACGGTCAAATAGTGATAAATGCAGCATCCGATTACACTTATGCAGTATATGACTTGACAGGAAAAAAACAGAATCCTTCATCCTTATCAAAGGGTGTTTACATTGTAAAAGTACAATCCGCACAAGGAGAATCTGTAAAAAAGATCATTCTTTAATAGTAATTATGCGGTCGTTCAATTAAAAAACGACCGCACAATTTCAATTTCAATTTTAATTTCATGAAGAAAATAGTTACATTAATCATTCTACTTTTTATGGGGATTACCGGAGTCAAGGCCGGTATCGGAAATGGCACGATACAATCGCCCTATAAAACAATAGAACAAGCACTTTCGGCTGTCAAAGAAGGCGATACTATCCGTATCACTTCCGGAAAGTACATTCCGTCCGAAACTTCTTTTGAAATAAAAAAAGGAGTAGTCATCATTGGTGGATATGATGAAGCATTTGCAAATACGACACCCGAAACAACTGTTTTGAGTGGAGATTTCAATGGCGATGACGAATACGATGAAGATAGTGGAATCCTTATTGCCGGATACGAAGATAACCGTTATCGGGTAGTGCGTGTAGCAAGCGAAGCTACCAATGTGACTATCGAAAATGTGAAAATTCAAGGCGGTTATGCCAATGCAAATGGTAACGACACTGGTGGCGGCATGATGATACAAGGAAATTCCGTCACGTTGAAAAATGTAGTATTCATGGGCAATTATTGTTCTGCCGCGGGCGGTGGTGCTATTCATGTGCGTACAAGCCTTAATATGGATAATTGCAAACTGATTGGAAATCAAGGTGCAGGCGATGGTGGTGCCATGTTTATCAATGGCGAAGCGGTAGTAAAAGTAACAAATACGCTTTTTCAATACAATACATCCCTTGCAGGATCTGCCGTTTTTTTGAAAAATGCCATCTCAACCTATTTTGCAGAAAACACATTTTTAGACAATCTATCCAAAAGTTACGGCACCTTTACGGTGTATAACACTTCGTTGGCACCCGAAAGAACAGTCACATTGGTAAACAATACATTTGCCAATAATAATGTCGAAGGGGAAACAGAAGGCGGAGCCAACCGGGGAGGAAGTGCTATTTATGTGCGTATTCACAACGATGGATTAGTCAATTTGGTCAATAACACACTGATTGCCAATAGTTGTGATGCACAAAACGCAGATGGAACTCCAGCCTCTTTATTGGGCGGTGCAGTTTTTGCTCGGCAAGGCAAAGTGAAAATGGCAAACAATGTTATTGCCGGTAACTTTTCTTCTTCCGGTTATGGTGATGTTTTTAAAACCGATGGAGTTGTCCATTCTTTGAATTATAACTTATTCGGCACCAATACAAGCATCAATATCAATCGGGATAACGATGATGTATTAGCCGGTCAAGATTTGACATCCTCTTTATACGCTCTTGCTCAAACATTCGATGTTTCTGTGTCTGGTAATCAACTGAACGGATTTGCAGCAATAAATGGCGGTAAAACACCAACTATTAAAATTTTGGACGAAAATACAGACAGGATTGTCATTAATACAATTCCTGTGGAAAATTTGCAAGGAACAACATTAGGAATTGACCTCAATAATGATGGAACGTTAAGTGGACAGTTGCAAAAAGACCAGCGAGGAGTCAATCGAAATTCGGAAGGCAATGCTTGTATCGGTGCTTATGAAATCGGAACAGCAACAGGAAGAACACTCATAGCGGAACATCCGAAATTAATTTCGATTTCGGGCAATCAATTCAAAGTCCATTCGGCATATCCTTTCGATTATGTGGTGTATGATATTTTGGGCAAACCGGTACAGTCTGCCCGAAATCAAGCACCGGAAACAGAAGTAGATCTTCGCAATTTGTGCCGAGGAGGAATTTATTTGATAAAGGTGGTATCCGGTAATAAAAAGCAAATAAACAAACTTTTTTATAAATAAGTTGATTTGATAATTACTACCCTCGTGGTAGGTATTACTGGATAGCGATGAGGATTTTAAGTGACCAGAATAACAGGATTGGTCGGCGCCGGAATTATTCTGTTGTTTTTTCACTATAGTCCACAAAGTCGGGAACTCGTTTCGGTAAATCTCATCCAACGGATTGGGTAAATCAACCGGAACTACACAATGAGAATCTTTTACTTGGATATTGGCTTTATCAAGCGCTTGTATGTACATCAGCCGGTATGCAATTAATAGTTTTGGGGGCCTCATCTGCTACTTAGGCGGATAAGATGAATTAATTCTCCTGTGAGAAGCTATGTATTTATTTGTTTAATTTTTAAAATGAAATTTATTATGACAAAAATTAATTTTAAACGTTTCTTGGTTTTTTGTGTAATTAGTGGAACACTGATTACACACGGTCTTGCCCAAACAATATCCTATGATACTTTAGTTTATAAGGCAAGTGTAAGTTTGAATGAATTGTATAATTTGGGTCCAAATGATTTTTCAATAAGTGCCAATTCTGACGCAATATCTGGCACTCACATTTATCTTAGGATTTATACTGATTTTCTCATGACAAATAACAGTTATTCTAATGTTCTATTATTTGAAATGACAGGAACTCGTGGTAGCTTGTACTTTTATCAATTTTCCCCCACTACATACACGAATCCAAGTTCACTTGGAATAATTGGGGAGACCTATCCTGTCCCTTGGATTAGTAATAATATTAAAAGTTCTTCTTTGGCTGCATACAAATATTATCTCACCAATGATTGGCGAATGCAAACAACTCATAATGCCAATTCAATCTTTTATGATTTTTTCGGAACTATACCTGTAAAAATTGAATTAATTCTTCCTGAAAATATAAATATATGGAATGGGAACTTGCCAGGGATAGGGACTTTTTATAAGAATGGAGAAGTTGATGAAGGACTAAGATTCGATCCTCAACATTTAGCTCATATAACAGATATAAATGAGATTACTAATGAGTGGGTGAAATTGAAAAATATTCCTTTAGAGGATGAAACACCAGATTTGAAAATTGTATCTCATAGAGGGTTCTGGGGGAATAATCTTGGTGCCGGACCTATTGAAAACACTGATCCTTCCATTGCAGCTGCTACAAATTATACTCATCTTATCGAATCGGACATAACAATGACAAATGATTCAGTATTAATCATTAACCATGATTATAATTTACAACGCTTGTCTGATTACGACGGACCTGACCCGGATAATACATTCATTTATGACATGAATTATAGTCAGCTTATGGGTCTGCATCTAAGGAAAAGGAATTATGAAGTAGACCAGAATTACCATTTTATCACATTAGATACTTTAATTAGTTATATGAAAAAGTATCAAACAGTTTTGACTCTTGACATAAAAGAGCGGGCACGAAGACATAATCCCTTAGATCCATCAGAGTGTACCGCCGCCTGCGATGTCACTCATACTGATAGAGAGCGTAATTGGGTTGGATTAGTGTCAAAAATACTGGAAGTTACAAAAGATAATGATGCTTGGGAGTATATTGCAATCAAAACAACTTTAACTTTAAATACAATAAAACAGTATTTACCGGTTGAACAATACGATGATTTACACAAAATTCTTTTTTTTCCAATCACGCAACCAGGTGCAAATAAGTATGAAGCAGTGAGGTTTATTAATGATTGGTATAATAATAGTTCAAATTCTTTAGTAGGTTTCGAAACAAATTTCAAGCGAAAAGAATCATTATTAGATACTCTTATTGTTAATGGAAACTTGTTTGACAACGTATTGCATTATGTAATTTCAAAAACAGAGCTAAGACCAGGTGTATATGCAGAAGAACCTATGGGACCCAAAGGTATAGTTGACAGATATGCCCAATGGTTGTTTAAAGATTTTACTAAAGATTTTCGAGGAGATCCCTATTGGCTTATGAGTGTTCCTCATTTTTCATCTGCTATAGTAACAACAGATAGAATTGATACTTGGACACAAATAAAAAATTTGTACAATCCAAATTCGGCACAGCTTGCACCGGCAAATAATTTTGTTGCATCCAGTTTAACAAAAAATTTAACGGAAAACACAACGATGACTGCAAGATATGAATCGGGGATACTGACTGTTTATGGTTTAAGCAAAAATGATATTGGAAATAATATTCTGCTGTATGATTTACAGGGACGATTGATCTACCAGAATAAGGTAACGACAGAACCTCAAATGGTAATGTCGAAAAACATACGATCCGGAATTTATATATTGAGAATATCCGGAAATAAACAAAAGAGTGTAAAACTAATCGTAAAATGATAAAATTATGAAAACAATGTTTAAATATTGGGGGAAGCTGAAAAATTCCCATTTCAAGAAAATATTTTTGTTGGTATTGTTGTTATCAAATGGATATTTGTTTGCGCAGAATAATAACTCTCCTGTAGGACCATTTAGTTATATGCCTCCTGACGGAATATTCTGGTATGGAGTTAATGATCCATCCACAAAAAAGTCTGTCGAATGGATATCCCCTTACTATTTCACACAGATAAATACCAATGAAGATTGCATGATGCTTGAATTTGATATAGATATAGATATGGACAATGATGAAGGTAAACCCATCTTGTCTTTGGTAGATCCTTATCTTTACGGTATAGATGTAAGATTGTTTGAAATGTTCTATTCTGATGGTACAGTTACAATCAAACGATATAATCGCTTTCTTGCTGATGATCCTGAAGGTCCTGATGATATTCCTTTCTATACCTATCATTTGTTTGATCGTTTATTTGAACGACATGGTACAGAAGGATCTGCAACTTGGCGTATGCGAGTTTATATTACATCAAATTTCATGTATATAGTAACAACTGATTGGTATAATAATCCAGATGTTCAATATATGTCACCTGTATTTTTTGGGTTAGATTTCGATAAAAAATATCCGGATGAAGAATCTAATATGTATCGATATTTTGCAGCTACTGGTCACCGTAATAACACTCTTGCCTTTATTTTAGGAGAATGGACTTTGTCTGGTAACAATACTTATGCTCCATATATATCTAATACAAAAGTTTTCATAATGGTGTATAGTAGTAGTCCAAGAGATGACAATGATTGGTGGTGGACAATGCAAAGAGAATTTTCATCACCTCCTCAATGATAGCATTATTGGCAATAGCAGTATGAGATTACTCTACATCTTTTATAGATGATGTATAAATAAAAATAATAAACTAAATAATAAACTAAATAATAATTAAACAAAATGAAAAAGATTATATTTTTTACAGTAATAGCATTCATATTTCAAGTGGTTAATATGAATATTTTTGGACAAGTTGAAATAAAGGATGAATTCCAAGTTGGTAATTCCGGTCATAGTAACGTTGGTAGTTTAGGACATGACGCCTTTTATCAAGATGTTATTCTTGCGAGTGGCAATAGTAGTACTTCTGTTGCTTTTAGAGTAGGAAACGCTAAAGGACTACAAATGAAACTGAGAACAAATAATGACTTTATGCTCTATTTTCCTTTATCAAGTGGAGAAAGTTGGAACCGCATAATAGCAAAAGATCATTTATCATTTTCAGCAGGAGACAGAGGCGTAAATGATAACTTGTCCGATTTATTTATAGCTAAAAATGGAAGAGTAGGTATCGGAACAACCTCTCCTACTGAAAAATTAGCTGTTGCTGGAAGTATAACGGCATCTGAAGCAATAATGGCAGGTACGATAATGACAGAGGGGATTCAGCTTAATAGTGGGGTTATAACTGCTACTGGAAAAATTGGTGTTGGAACGACTAATCCTACTGAAAAATTGACAGTTAATGGAAATATAAAACTTACGGGCGATATTATCGGAAATACAACGGGATTCAATATAGAAGGTATTAGAGGTCTTGAAATGAAAAAAGGGATGAATAACGATTTTACATTATATTTTCCTGTCTCAGATAATAGTAATAGTAAGTGGAATCGTATTATTGCTAAAAATCATTTATCTTTTACAGCAGGGGATAGAGGTGTAACTCAAAATGAAACAGATTTGTTTATAAGTACTAATGGAAATATAGGAATAGGTACACCCGCTCCAGATCAGAAATTAACTGTGAATGGAAATATTTCAGCTTCAAATAGTAAAATGTATATCAATGTAAACGCAAATCAAGTAAGTACTGCAAACAAAGCTAAATTTTCCGCATTCATTGCCGGAGGTATTCTTTCTGAAGATTATGCTATTGGTCCAAAATCTACTTGGGCGGATCATGTTTTTAGCACAGATTATAAATTACAGAATCTGAACGAGGTCGAAAATTATATCAAGACCAATAATCGTCTTCCGGACATTCCTTCTGCCGCAGAAGTAGAAGAGAATGGTTATACACTCCACGATATGAATGTGAAACTCCTTCAAAAAGTAGAAGAATTGACACTCTATTCCATTGAACAAAACAAGGAAATTGAACAACTAAAGAAAGTGGCAAATTCTTATGAATCACTCATGGAAAAAGTGAACCAACTCGAAAGCCAAATAAATAAGTGATACAAATTTAAGGTTAAAGAGAGTGTCTAAGACGTTTTGGATACTCTCTTTTTTCGATAAGAGTATGATAAAGAACATCATATTTGATTTCGGGAACGTATTTATCGAATGGAATCCCCGCCGGATATTCAGCAAAATAATTCCGGCGGAATCCATAGATAACTTCATGCAAACCGTGTGGAAGGATGAATGGAATAATAATTTGGACAGTGGTATCACTTTCGTCGAAAACGAGAAGTTACTTTTGGAAAAATATCCGCAACACAGCGAGTATATTGCCTATTTTCATCAACATTGGTACGAATCGTTAGGCAACGAAAACCAAGGAAGTATAACCTTGCTTACCGATTTGCGAAAAGCAGGATATGCCACCTACGGATTAAGCAACTGGTCGGCAGAAACATTTCCGCCTACCCGAAAAGCCCATCCGTTTTTCAATATGCTGACAGGTATTGTGCTTTCCGGTGAGGAAAAAGTATGCAAGCCCGATCCGACAATTTACACTATCCTGTTGGAACGCTATCAATTACGTCCCGAAGAAAGTGTGTTTATTGACGACCGGCAGGAGAATTTAGATGCCGCACAAAAATTAGGAATTGACACCATTTTATTTCAAACCGCAGAACAAGTTCGAGCGGATTTGAAGCAAAAAGGTGTTTTATAAAAGATTACAAACAAATGAAAAAAATACAGTTAGTTCTATTATTCGTTCTGTGCCCTCTTTTTATAATGGCACAAAGTTCAAAAGTGTTGGTCGCCTCCCACCGCGGCGATTGGCGCAACTATGCCGACAACTGCATTGAAGGCATCGAAGGCTGCATCCGCATGGGCGTGGATATTGTCGAAATCGACATTGCCAGGACCAAAGACGGCCAGTTAATCCTGATGCACGACCGTACCATCGATCGTACCACCAACGGCAAAGGCAAAGTCAGCGATTTCACGCTGGAAGAAATCAAGAAACTACGCCTTAAAAATGGTTTGGGCAGGGTAACAGATTTCCAAATACCTACGTTGGAAGAAGCCATGACAGCCGCCAAAGGCAAAATTATCGTCAATATCGACAAGGGCGACACTTATTTCGACGATGTTTATCCGATACTGGAAAAAACGGGAACGCTCGCTCAAGCAATCATCAAATCGGGTAAACCCTACGAGCAACTGAAAGCGCAATACGGTGAGAATTTAGACAAAATGCTTTTCATGCCGGTTGTTTCGCTTAAAAAAGAAACAACGCTTGACTCAATAGCATCCGTCTTGAATAAAAAATATCCTTTCTATGAAATATGCTTTGAAGAAGAAAACAGGGGACTGTTATTGCAAATCAAGCAAAAATTGCATGACAGCAAGTCCGTTATCTGGATTAATTCGCTGTGGAATTCCCTCTGCGGCGGTTACAGCGATGATAAAGCGTTGAAAGACCCGGATGGGACATGGGGTTACCTGATCGATGAACTGGGCGCAGGCATATTGCAGACCGACCGCCCTGCCATGATGTTGGATTATTTAAAGCAAAAAGAATTACATGATTAAAAAGATAATGCAGTTTTTCAGTCCGACGCCTGACAAAGCGGATTTGAAAGAAGACAAAACATATTTGAAAAAATTGCAATGGTCGGTGTTCCTGTCCGCTACTGTCGGCTATGGACTGTACTATGTGTGTCGCCTCAGCCTGAGTGTGGTAAAGAAACCATTGGTTGATGGAAATATACTGACAGAAAACGAACTGGGAATTATCGGTTCCGCTCTGTTTTTCTCCTACGCCGCCGGAAAATTCATCAATGGATTTCTGGCTGACCGTGTGAATATCAGACGTTTTATGGCCATTGGATTGATAATATCTTCCCTTGTTAATATCGTATTGGGATTTTCCCATTCCTTTTGGATATTCGTTATCCTGTGGGGCGTGAACGGCTGGGTGCAAAGTATGGGCGCTCCAAGTTGCGTAGTCGGCTTATCTCGCTGGTTTACCGATAAGGAACGCGGCTCGTACTACGGTTTCTGGAGCGCCAGCCATAATATTGGCGAAGCGCTGACTTTTATCGCTACGGCATTTGTCGTCAGCATAGCCGGTTGGCGCTGGGGATTTGAAGCTGCCGGGATTGCCGGATTAGTCGGAGCGGTTATTATTATACTGTTTCTGCACGACAGTCCGACAAGCAAGGGACTGGTTCCGGCAATGCTGCCCAAGGAATTGGACAAATCCGTCGGAAAAACCCAGATGGAAGTCCTGAAAAACCCGTTCATCTGGATATTGGCCTTCTCAAGCGCCTGCATGTATATCAGCCGTTATGCAGTTAACAGTTGGGGCATTTTCTTTTTGGAGAACGAGAAGGCATACACAACAATAGAAGCCAGCAGTATTATCGGCGTTTCGTCTGTTTGCGGAATTATCGGGACGGTATTGTCCGGTTTCCTTTCCGACAAACTTTTTAAAGGCAATCGCAATATTCCGGCATTAATTTTTGGAATTTGCAACACGTTGGCTATTACACTGTTTGTGTTTGTTCCGAAAGGCTATTTTGCAGTAGATATATTCAGCATGATACTGTTTGGCCTGTCTATCGGCGTACTAATCTGTTATCTGGGCGGATTGATGGCAGTGGATATTGCGCCGAAAAAAGCATCGGGAGCGGCGCTGGGTGTTGTAGGTATTGCCAGCTATATCGGCGCAGGCGTTCAGGATATATTGAGCGGACGGCTGATTGGCGACAGCAAAACGGTTGTGGACGGAATCTCAACGTATGATTTTTCATCCATCCGCTACCTTTGGATAGGCGCGGCGGCGCTGTCGTTTATATTGTGTGCCGGATTATGGAAAAAGAAAGCCATAACTGATTGACAAATAAATTATTAAACAAGAAAAGTTATTAATAAAATAATAATTAAATCTGAGTATTTATGCAAAAAACGATTTGTTTATTTGGGTATGCTGTGCGAAAAACATTTTTAATAGCATTGTGTACAGGTATTTTTATCTGTTGCGACGACAAGGAAAGCAGCAGGCCGGCGGAATACAATCCCGACAAGCCGGTAGTATTAACCTCATTCTATCCCCAATCAGGGAGGGTAACGGAAAAAGTGCTTCTGGACGGAGAAAACTTTGGTTCCGACGTATCCAAAATCAAAGTCTATTTCAACAGGAAGCAGGCTGCGGTCGTTGGTTCAACCGGCAACCGGATGTATGTCCTTGTTCCCCGCTTGCCGGGCAATATATGTAATGTGTCGGTGGTAATCGGCAAGGATTCGGTAACTTACGACCGGACTTTTGCATATTATTCATCAGCCTTAGTTACAACCATTACAGGTAACGGTCAGAAGCCATACAAAGGCGGTACGCTGGCTGAAGCGACATTCCAGGCAAGATATATCTGTGTGGACGCCGAAAACAATATTTTCGCCTCTGTCAGGGATAACGAGTTCTGGGGTGTGGTAAAAGTCAGCGAAGCGCAAAACTCGGTTACTCCCATGATTATGAACACCGGCAAACAAGATGCCCAATCTTTTATTCCGAACGCCCTTTGCGCTGATTTTGCAACAGGCATTGTTACCGTTCCCCATGATGGCAGCAAGGAGGTTTACTACACTTTTGACCCGCGGGAGGCTTGGGCGCCAAGAATGCGCACCATGAAATTGAAGCCGGAAGAAGCAGGCCAGATGACCACACCGTACAAATATGCAATGGCATACTGCCCTTACGACGGTTGCCTTTATACTCGCTACCAATACGGCCAAGTGGTCAAAATCAACCCTAAAACCTACGAATCGGAAATTATATACACCACTCTTTACGGTAGCGGCTACGGGCTGGCGTTCCATCCGCTGAAGCCATGGTTGCTCTACTTTTCTTTTCAAGGCAATGCACAGGCCAATGCACACGGTATCTGCACACTGGATATCAGAGACCCACAGGCGCCGGATGCCTTTAAACGAATCAACGCCCCTTCCACCGCAGCAGGACACAGGGACGGGGCATTGGAAACGGCGCAGTTCAATACCCCCTGGCAATTGTACTTCGACCCTGAAGGCTATCTCTATGTCGCCGACGCCGGCAATCACTGCATCCGCAGGATTACCCCCGACGACATGGTGGAAACCGTAGTCGGGATACCCGGTACATCCGGTATGCAGGATGGAGGCAAGGAAGACGCCCTGTTCAATACGCCTCGGGGCGTGGCAGTCGGTTTGGATGGAACAGTCTATATCTCGGACTATAACAATTGCCGCATCCGCAAATTAAAAATTGAGTAATATCATTAAAACTTAAAAAATCATATATGAAAAGAAAGATATTATATATTTTGGCGCTTTTGCTGACCGTAAACATTTCGCTCATGGCACAGCAAAAGGAAGTATTTACCATGGCAGGAACCGTTTATGACGAAAAGGGAGAAGCCTTGCCCGGCGCGGCTGTTTATCTGAAAGACCGTGTAGGGGTCGGTACAGCCACCGATATAGACGGAAAATTCAGCATCAAGGCTTCACGCGGCGACATGCTGGTGTTTTCTTTCATGGGCTATGATAACGCAGAGTATCTGGTAACGGAAGAAAAAAAAGATTTGGATATTCGGTTAAAGCCATCTACGCAGGAAATGGAAGAAGTAGTTGTGGTAGGTATGGGCAGCCAGCGTAAAATCAGTTCGGTAGCCGCCGTAACAACGTTAAGTACAAAGGAATTACAGGTTCCTACCGTATCCGTAGCCAACCTGCTCGGAGGAAAAGTAGCCGGGGTGATTTCCATGCAGACCAGCGGCGAGCCGGGCAAGAATATCGCCGAGTTCTGGGTGCGTGGTATCGGTACATTTGGCGCCAGTAGCGGCGCATTAGTCCTGATAGACGGCTTGGAAGGCGACATTAACTCCATCGACCCTGCCGATATCGAAAGCTTCAGCGTATTGAAAGACGCTTCGGCAACGGCTGTGTACGGGGTTCGCGGCGCCAACGGCGTTGTGCTGATTACCACGAAAAAAGGGGAATCGGGCAAATTACAGATTACCGCCCGCACCAATTTTACCCTGTCGCATCTGACCCGGGTGCCGGAATACCTGGGAGCGTATGATTATGCCAGATTAGCCAATGAAGCGCGTGTGGTGCGCGGCGATGCACCGCTGTATACCAATACGGAACTGGATATTATCCGCGACGGTCTGGATCCCGACATGTTTCCCAATGTAAACTGGCAGGATGAAATACTGAACAGGAATTCATTCAAGCAAACCTATTATGTCAGCGCACGAGGTGGCGGCGAGGTAGCAAGGTATTTCTTAAGTTTGGGAACAAGTTCCGAAACGGCTGCCTACAAGCAGGACAAGAAAAGCGCATACAGTTCCAATGTCGGTTACAATACCTACAATTACCGGACAAACCTGGACATCAACCTAACTAAATCGACCAGCGTTTATTTTGGTTCGGACGGGTATTTATCCGTTCTGGACGAACCGGGTATGGCGAATACCGACTATATCTGGGAAGCGCAGTCGCAAATCAACCCGCTGTCATTTCCCACCGTTTATTCCAATGGAGCGCTTCCCGCCCTTGGGTCTAATGATTTATCGTCGCCATACGTGCTTATCAATCGCACGGGAACCCATTCCACCCAGAAATACAAGGGGAAAATGACCCTGGCGCTCAATCAGAACTTATCCATGCTGCTGGACGGTTTGAAATTCAAATTGCAGGGGGCATACGACCTCAACAGCTATTTCAAGGAAAGACGTTTTGTGCAGCCCGCCCTTTATCAAGCTTTGGGACGGAATGCAAACGGCGAACTGGTCATGCTGGAAACCGTAAAAGCGCAGAAGGCAACCTATTCCAAATCCACAGAACAATACCGGAAATACCATCTGGAAAGTACGCTCAACTATGACAAGCTGTTCGGGACGGACCACCGTGTATCCGGTCTGGTATATTATTATGTCAGCGATGAAAAGGATACCGGCGATGCAACAAACAGTATGGAAGCCATACCCATCCGCTACCAGGGCGTTTCCAGCCGCTTCACATACAGTTTTCGCGACACCTACATGATAGACGCCAATTTCGGCTACACCGGCTCGGAAAACTTTCAGCCCGGCAAGCAGTACGGATTCTTCCCCTCTATCGCCGCAGGATGGATACCAACCGGTTATGAGAGTGTGAACAAATTACTGCCGTGGCTCGACTTCTTTAAAATCAGGGCCTCCTACGGTACAGTCGGAAACGACAGGATCAGTTCCAAGCGTTTCCCTTATCTGACCAAGGTAAATGTCGGCTCAACGCATGTTTGGGAAGGATCTTCCGCCGAAACAATTAACGAGGTAACCGTCGGGGCGGACAATCTGGAATGGGAAAGAGCCTTGAAAGCGGATGTCGGAATCGAAGGACGGCTCTTTGGCGATAAACTCGCGTTTGTCGTGGACTTCTTCAACGACCAGCGCAACGGAATTTTTCAGCAGCGGGTTCAGGTGCCCGATTACGTCGGCGTGATTACCATGCCTTACGGTAATGTGGGAAAGATGAAAAGCTACGGTGCCGACGGAAACGTCAGCTATACCCAGAAGCTGAACGATAATATGAGCTTTACCGTTCGTGGGAACTTCACCTATTCCAAGAACAAAATACAGAACTGGGAGCAGGCGTATATGGAATATCCGTACCTGGAGTATGCGGGCTTCCCCAACAGCGTTATCCGCGGCTATCAGTCTATCGGACTGTTCAAGGATGAGGACGATATCAAGTATAGCCCTATCCAGACATTCGGCGCCGTCATGCCGGGCGACATCAAGTACAAGGATGTGAACGGCGACGGGAAGATTGACGAATTAGACAAAGTACCACTGTCGTACAGTACTTATCCCCTGTTGATGTACGGCGCAGGCGGTGAGTTCAAGTACAGGAACTTCACCGTAGGCGTACTGTTCAAGGGAACCGGAAAAACGGATTTTTTCCATGTGGGACAGTCGGTCAAGCAGGGTGGGGATAAATACAATAACGGCATGGGGTACGTCCCGTTCTATAACGGTCCTTCCGGTAATGTGCTGGTCATGGCAAACGACCCCAAAAACCGGTGGATACCAATGGACTATGCTTTAGCAAACGGTATAGACCCCGCTTTAGCTGAAAATCCAAATGCCCGTTTCCCACGCTTGCAGTATGGCATGAACAACAATAACTCGCAGCTATCCTCCTTTTGGCAGGACGATGCACGTTACCTGCGTTTGCAGGAGGTAACCCTCAACTACAACCTCAAGACCGGCTGGCTGAGGAAGGCGGGCATTTCGTCCGTTGACATCCAACTGGTAGGCAACAATCTGTATGTATGGGACAAAATCAAGGTATTCGATCCGGAACAGGTACAGTACAACGGTCGTGTCTATCCGATACCGTCCACTTATACACTGCAATTATATATCAATCTGTAAAAATTATTTATATGAATATGAAAAATATAACAAGGAATATCATAAAAAGCCTGTTCGTCATACTTGTCGTATCCGCGTCTTCTTGCTCGGATTACCTGGATATCGACAGCTATTTCGACGATGAGTTCAAGATAGACTCCGTATTTTCTTCCAAGCGCTACATCGAAGCGTATATGTGGGGCGCGGCAGACATGTTCCCGGACGAGGCGGCGACCATCCGCTATAACTACACGCCCGGACCGCTTGCCACGGACGAGGGATTTAATAATTTCCGTGTGGAAAACAATGTTTATTACGGCTTGGATTTCGCTTGCGGATTCATTAATCCTGACCGGTTGAAAGATTTCAACCAATGGGGTAAATACTACAAGATTATTCGCAAGTGCAACCTGATTCTGACTCGCATGGATGAAGTCCCCGACATGTCTTATACCGACCGGTTTTATATCGAAGGTTATACTCGCTTTATTCGGGCGTATGCCTACTACAACATTATCGTGGATTATGGATGTCCCATCCTCTTGGGCGACGAAGTCATAAACACCAATGAGGATATAGTATATTACGACCGCGAGCGCAGTACCTACGACGAGGCAGTCGAATATGTTTGTGGGGAATTTGAAAAAGCCGCCCAATTGATGCCTTTGACCGTATCGAATATGGATTTGGGACGGCCTACACAGGGAGCCGCTTATGGCCTTGTCGCTCGCCTGCGCCTGATACACACCAGCCCGTTGTTCAACGGTGGTCAGGCGGCGCACCGTTATTTCAGCCAATGGACACGCAAATCGGATGGCAGGCATTATGTATCGCAAGCCCCGGACGAAAGACGCTGGGCGGTAGCCGCAGCAGCAGCCAAGCGGGTAATGGATTTGGAATATGCAGGGAACCCCTTGTATAGCCTCTATACGGTTCCTTCCGACGATAATACGCCGGCATTGCCCACAGGCATTACTTCAGACCCCGGTTATTATCAAAACTATCCGGACGGCGCCGGAGGAATAGACCCTTTCCGGTCGTATTCCGAGATATTTACAGGGGAAGCCGTATCTTCGATTGTGCCGGAATATGTCTGGGCTAAAAAATCCGCTCACTTGAGGGATTTAACCCGTTATTATTTTCCCAACTCTTTGAGCGGCTATAACCGGATTTGCGTAACGCAAAAAGTAGTGGATGCTTACCTGATGGCAGATGGGCGGACAACAGATAACTCCAGTGTTGGTTACCCGTATAATGAATCGGGCTTTACTTCCGCCATCAAAACATTTTCAGGTTATCGCCTTAATTCCGGCGTATCCAATATGTACGCCAACCGGGAAATGCGCTTTTACGCCTCTGTTGGCTTCAGCGAATGTTACTGGTCTTGCAGTTCTTCCACCGAAATGGGAACTTTCGGACAGACCATCTGCTACTATTTCGATGATCCGGGTAATGGACGTACTGCGTCGAGTGACCCGATGAACTATCCGGCAACGGGATATGTCATTAAAAAGTTCGTCCATCCAATGGATGCATGGCTTGGACAGGGTAACCGACGGGTAGACAAAACCTATCCGATTATCCGCTATGCCGAAATATTGCTTTCGTATGCCGAAGCCCTCAATAACCTGACGAGCAGTTACGAAATAAATGGAATAAACTACTCGCGCAATGCGGAGGAAATCAGAAAAGCCTTCAATCAGGTGCGTTACCGCGCAGGACTCCCCGGTATTACCGGCAACGAGTCTCAATCTGAAATCCAAAAGCAAATTGAGCGCGAGCGTATGGTGGAGTTCCTGTTCGAGAACCGCCGGTATTACGACGTCCGCCGCTGGGGTATTTACGAGGAAACAGAAAGAGAACCTGTTATGGGAATGAATGTGGACGGTACCAAAAGCTCCTATTACCAAAAGGTAATACCGAGTACGTCACAGATACGCGGAAGAATTGTCGATAAAAAATTACTCTTCCTGCCTGTCCCTCGTGCCGAAGTCCGCAGGCTGCCTTCGTTCGATCAAAATCCCGGCTGGGAATAATCACTAACAAAAAATGATGATATGAAAAAGAAACATATAGTAAATATACTGGTAATCGCAAGTTTACTTTTCAGTTTGAACTCTTGCAATGAGGATGCAATTTTTGAACAGGAATTGTATAAGAAAGTATTGGCGCTGATCAGTACGGACGGGTACAATATCTTTGAGGAAACGCATGAACTGACAGGCGATGAAACGATTGGATACGTCGCCGTTTCCGTCGGCGGAACGACCCCGACGGACAAAGAGGTTAAACTGATGCTGGTAGAGGATTCCGCGGCGTTTAACAACTATAACCGGGGAAATTTCGACGCGGATGAAAGCATTTACGCCAATCTGCTGCCGAAGGATAAATACGACATTGATGATTATACCATTACTGTCCCCACAGGCGAAAGGAACGGGCGGATGAAAATCAGGGTCAGGGCGGAAGGATTGTCGCCCGACTCCATCTACTTTATCTCACTCAAAGTCGGCGAATTGTCGGCATACGAGTTGAACCCCAAAAAAAGCGACGTATTATACCGCGTATTGATTAAAAACAGATATGCAAGCCAGTTGACAAGCGGTTATACGAATTACTCCATGCGGGGGAATAAGGACGGCGTGGAAGTTCCGGGAGTCAAGTCCATGCACCCAATCAGTAAAAACAGGGTGCGGATTATGGCGGGTACGGAAGCATTCCAGTCAAGCGTTACCGCATTCAACAAGTCGGCAATTGTTCTGGAAGTAACGGACGACAACAAGGTGCTGATTACGCCCTACAAGGACATTACCGTACAGCAGATAGACGGCGACCCCGATTTTCCTAACGTCTTTAAAATCGAAGACGACGGTTACAGGAAGTATAATACTTTCCTGTTGCGTTACAGTTACAAGACAGGGAATACGACCTATCAGATGAAAGAAGAACTGAGAATGGAAATAAAAGAATAATGTTAAATTTTAGAATACAATCATGAGAAAGTCAATATTGTTTTTAATGGCGCTTATCCTGTTATCGGGACATTATGCAAAAGCGCAATTCAGCGGCGAAGGTTCGGATTCGGAGCCGTTTATCATTAGCAATGCCACGGAATTGGCAACACTTGCTACTAATGTAAACGACGGAACAAATTATTCCGGCGCTCACTTTTCTCTTATCGCGGATATTGATTTAAGCGGGGTGAGTAACTGGATACCAATAGGTGGCGGCAGCAATGCATTTAAGGGTGTCTTCCATGGGGATTATCACACAATTTCCAATGTAACAGCTTCCGGAACGACCGATGTAGGTTTATTCGGTTATATTTCGGAAGCGACTGTTGAAAACCTGTTTCTTGTCAATGTGAACATATCGGGTACAGGAGCCCGAAAAGGCGGTATAATCGGAAATGCAGCAGCCGGATCAGTAGTGCGCAATTGTTATGTGAGTGGAAATGTTTCCGGCGCCGGCAATAATGGCGGTCTTATCGGGGAATCATACGCAATCGTAAGCAACTGCTATGCAGCCGTAAATGTAAGCGGAGACGATACACAGGGCGGTCTAATCGGCTATCATCGCAACGGCGCTTCCATAACGAACAGTTACAGTACAGGCAACGTAGTTGGGAAAAATCATGTGGGCGGCGTAGCCGGATATGCCCGCAACGGCGGTTCAATAACTTATAGCTACAGCACAGGAGCCGTTAGCGGCACAGGTAGCGCTTCCAATGGCGTTGGCGGCGTAGTAGGAACCGTCAGGGATGCAGCTTGGACGATACAAAACAATGCGGCCATTAACCCGTCGATTGTATCAACAAATGCCGCCGCCGCAAACCGAATATTGGGAGTCAATAACGGCGCAACCGGACTTATTCTAAGCAGCAATTATGCGTTGGCGGCAATGCTTGTGAATAGCGCAACTGTTACGGGAAGCATTACCGACAACAATGGAGGAGACAAGGAAGCCGGCGATTTCCGTGTGATTTCCACGTTTAATACTTCAGGGAACTGGTCGGGAAATGCATGGGACATTGACGCCATTGCAAACAACGGCAAGACATGGAACATTTGGGAGGGGAAAAGCTATCCCTACCTGCAAATTCAAAGCGCACCCATAGCTGTGGAAACAACGCCGCAAGCAAACGGTATTGTCTACGAATTACGCAATAATACCGAAAAAGTGGTTGTAACAGCCGAAAATGGAACTGTCCTGAAAACGGAAACTTCGGTAACGGCAGGCAATAAAACAATTGGTATTCAAGGATTGGCAAACAATACGCCGATTATCGTTACCGTCCATGAAGTGGGAAAAATGCCGTCCTATCCTGTCAAAACGGTTTATGTCAGTGGTGAAACAAACATCATTAACATCAATAGCAAGGCAGGAACAGGCAAGCTGAACTTATATCCAGGCCTGGTTGAAGAATCGCTTACCGTTACATACAGTAACGAATTAGCACCTAACAGCATAGAAATATACGATTCAACCGGAAGACTGTCGGGTACATATACCGCAAATTCGGACAAAACAACACTGAACCTTTCTTCGCTGGCAAGCGGATACTACATCTTGAAAGCAGGAAATAGTGTCGCCAAGTTTATGAAGAAATAAACCGGAAAATTGATAAGGAGACCGTATCGCACAACTTGAATTTTATCCTGAAAAGGGCTTAATGACTGCGATACGGTCTCTTTGTAATTCATACAAAAAAACATCGGAAATATGACAAAACAGGAACTTATAGCAAATGCTTCGGCAATCAGCGGACTTACCCGATCGGAAATACGGCAATGCGTAACCCCATTTATACAGGCGCTTTCGGAAGCCTTCCTGGAGGGAGAAGACGTTTACATAAGAGGCTTGGGAACATTCCTGATAAAAGATTATCCGGAACGGAACTCTCACAATCCGAGGACCGGGGAAGCAATTGTTGTTCCGCCGAAGAAAGTAGTGCGGTTTAATGTAACTCCGGAATACAGGTCTTTAATCGGGAAAGGAAAACGCAAGCCTGCAAAGGATTCATAATTCCTGTTTTTTTACTCCATGGAAAAGAAATACAAAGACGCAAAAAACGTATTGATATTCAATTCGTCGCAAATATTGGTGGCAATAGCCCGTTCCTTACGTTCCGCTGCGGAACTGATGAGCTACTGCAATTTGCAAGCCATATCGTTTGCATGTACAGGCAAGTATGTAGCCTCGGGAGGATATTATTTCAGGCATGTTCAATCCGATGTTGAAATCCGTATGGAACATCTCAACACATTGAACTTGCAGGAATACGACAGGATGTGCGGAGAGGAAAGAAAGTATTATACGAAGAAACAAATGCTGCGAGCGGAAAAGAAATACCAGTGGTCGCAAAAGAAAAACTCAACAGGACAAACCGACAAGACAAAAAGAAAACCAAGGGGAAAAGCTGATAACAGTGACCAGTCAGAGCCACAGCAATAGTTTTCATGTATTCTTTTTCGAATACCAATAAAACAGACAATATGTCTGTATATAAGCAACTTAAAGCCTGTATACAGACGTATTGTTTTTATATAAACCTGTAATTGGC